>JANYAF010000147.1 GCA_025355175.1 Deltaproteobacteria bacterium
ACTTTTCTTCCATCCGTTATTTATTTTCCGGCGGATCGGCCATGCCCCGGCATCTCATCGAATCCTATGAAAAGAAATACGATGTAATCATGGCGCAGGGTTACGGAGCCACGGAAACGTCGCCGGTTGTCACCCTGTCCGTTCCCAAAAGCTATATGGAAACTCTTAGTGTTGATGAAAATATTGATATCCGGGCCACAGCGGGAATGCCCATACCGGGGCTCGACGTAAAACTGGTCAATACGGAAACGGGCAAAGAGGCGCTCATGGATGGCAAGGAAATGGGAGAAATTCTGGTGCGCGGTCCCTGGATCGCCTCAGAATATTATAAAGACCCCAGGCAAAGTGCCATGACCTTCCCGGACGGTTGGTTTCATACCGGCGATATTGGAACGATGAGCAAAGAAGGTTATATCTCGCTGGTTGACCGGACAAAAGACCTCATCAAGAGCGCCGGAGAGTGGATTTCTTCCATTGATCTGGAAAACGCCATTATGGGATTCTCCAAGGTGCTGGAAGCAGCGGTGATCAGCCTGCCTGATGAGAAATGGCAGGAACGGCCTATGGCCTGTGTTGTGCCCCAGCCTGATGCTGCAAATACTATTACAAAAGAGGAAATACAAAACTATCTAAAAGATAAGGTCGCCAAATGGTGGATTCCTGACGAAATCGTTTTCATGCAGGAACTCCCCAAAACCAGCGTGGGCAAATTCAACAAGAAAAGCCTCCGGGCAACGGTGATACCGGAAATTCTAAAGAAGAGAGGTAAGGCATGAACGCTAATAATCACGATAGAGTAGCTGTTATCGATGCCTGCCGGACGCCGTTCATGCGCTCTGGCACGGTATTTTATGATTTGATGGCCTGGGAGCTGGGGCGTTTCGCCGTGAAAGGACTAATTGTCAGAACAGGGATTGATCCGTCAATAATTGATTACGTAATTATGGGAACTGTTTTGGCCGATGTATCCACAACCAATGTGGCCAGGGAGATAATGCTGGGCGCGGGACTTCCCGGAACGATACCCGCTCATACCTGCACGGCAGCCTGTGTTTCAGCGAACATTGCCGTCACCTCCGCCTGTGATATGATTAATGCCGGCCAGGTGGATACAGTTATTGCCGGTGGCGTGGAATCTATGTCCGATCCCGCAATTAAAATCTCGAAGCGCTACCGCCGGCTGATTCTCGATCTCACCATGTATAAGCGTCCTAAAACACTTACGGGAAAACTGAAGCTTTTTCGCGGGATGAAATTAAAGGACTTCATTGCTCCGGAAAAACCGGCTATCGCCGAGTATTCCACAGGCCTTTCCATGGGCGCCAATGCCGATAGACTGGCGCGCCGCCTCGATATTACTCGAGAGGAGCAGGACGACTTTGCCGCCCGTTCGCATAGGCTGGCTGTTGCGGCTATCAAAAAGGGCCTCATGAAAAAGGAAGTCATCCCCGTTGTCGTCCCCCAAACAGGTCAAGTGGTAACGGACGATAACGGACCCCGTGCGGATGCCACTATCGAAAAGCTCGCATCTGTAAAACCGGCTTTTGATAAGCGCTACGGAACCGTTACGGCAGCCAACTCTTCATTTCTCACGGATGGCGCAGCGGCAGTGCTGCTGATGAAGGAATCAAAAGCTAAATCGTTAGGGTTAAAACCTTTAGCCTATATCCGGGCTTATGCCCAGGCGGGATCCAATCCATGGGAAGAATTGCTGCTAGGTCCGGCTTTTGCATCTGCGCGTGCATTGAAAAAAGCGGGTATCGCGCTTGACGATATAAAAGTTCTGGAAATCCACGAAGCATTTGCCGCCCAGATTCTGGCCAACATCCGCTATATGGAATCAGAAAAATGGGGCAGGGAAAGTCTAGGTCTTACCGGCAGAATGGGAACAATTGATCGGGAGCTTCTTAACACGCGGGGTGGTTCTTTGTCCATCGGCCATCCTTTCGGGGCAACAGGCGGCAGGCTTATTGCCAGTTGCTGTAATCGTATGCAGGAAGAGAATGCTCAATTCGGCCTCGTTGCCGGCTGCGGCGCGGGGGCTGTGGGCAATACCATTATTCTGGAAAATGCACGATAGAGGAGATTACAATGAAATATCTGACACTGGAAATAACAAAAGATGGAATCGCTATTATTACAATTGATTCCCCGGAAGGCAAAGTGAACAAGGTTTCATCGGGACTTTTGGAAGAAGTGGCTGGTAATCTCCAGACTATCAATGGCGATAAAAGCATCAAGGGCATGGTTATCATCAGCGGCAAAGAAGACAACTTTGTTGTCGGTGCGGATATTGATGAACTCAAAGGAATGCAAACTACACAGGAGGTTATAGCCTATATCACCAAAGGTCATGCCATCC
>JANYAF010000043.1 GCA_025355175.1 Deltaproteobacteria bacterium
AATATTTTAAAAGAGAGGTAATCGTTTTGTGAGCCAATTTATTACAAAAGATAAAAGAACGCATTATTGTGGGAGTTTAACCAGTGTCGATGACGGCAAAGAAGTAATTTTAATGGGTTGGGCACATCGCCGGCGCGATCATGGCGGCGTGATTTTCGTCGATCTGCGCGATCGCGAAGGAATTGTCCAGATTGTTTTCAATCCGGAAGCGGGCGAAACCGTTCACGGTGAAGCGCATAAAGTCCGCAGCGAGTATGTCCTGGCGGTGAAAGGCAAAGTGCGCAAAAGACCGGAAGGGATGGATAACCCGGCGCTTACTACCGGCAAGGTGGAAGTCGTCATTTCCGAATTGGAAATCTTGAACGAATCCAAAACACCACCCTTCTCCTTCGATGATGAAGAAATCTCGGAAAATATCCGACTCAAATATCGCTACCTGGATTTACGCCGTCCGGCTATTCAGCAGAACCTGTTTCTGCGCAGTCGTCTGGCTTCGGCAACCCGTCACTACTTTGAAGACAATGGATTTATCGAAGTCGAAACGCCTTTTCTCACGAAAAGCACCCCGGAAGGCGCGCGTGACTATCTGGTCCCCAGCCGCGTATCCAAAGGCATGTTTTACGCCCTGCCCCAATCCCCGCAGATATTCAAGCAATTGCTGATGGTTTCCGGATTCGACCGCTATTTTCAAATTGTAAAATGCTTCCGCGACGAAGATTTGCGCGCCGACCGCCAGCCCGAATTCACACAGATTGACGTCGAGATGTCCTTTATCACTGAAGAAGACATTATGAAGATGATGGAAGGCCTGATGGCGACAATATTTAAAGCCTGCATGGGCAAAGAGCTTTCGCTTCCTTTGCCCAGACTGACCTACGCCGACGCAATCAGCCGCTACGGCAAAGACAATCCCGATGTGCGCTTCGGCATGGAAATAGTGGATCTCACCGCCATCGTAAAAGACTCCGGCTTCAAGCTATTTGCGGAAGTCGCAGCTTCCGGCGGACTTATTAAAGCAATCAAGGCCGAAAACGCCGCAAGCCTGTCACGAAAGGATCTTGATGGTCTGAAAGATTTTGTCGCCATTTATGGGGCTAAAGGACTGGCCTGGGCAAAAGTCAACGCGAACGATTGGACGTCCCCCATTTTTAAATTCCTCCAACCTGCCGAAGTTTCCGCAATCGGTCAGGCGATGAACACTAAAGAAGGCGATATTATTTTCTTTGTTGCAGACTCAGCCAAGGTTGTTCATGACTCGCTGGGCAACTTACGCATCAATCTGGCTAAGAAACTTAATTTGATTGACCCTGAAGCGCTGGCCTTCACCTGGATTACTGAATTTCCGCTGATGGAATATTCGGAAACGGACAAACGTTTTGTTTCAACGCATCACCCCTTTACATCGCCGTTTATCGAAGACCTGCCTCTGATGACCACCAATCCCGGAAAAGTGAGAGCCAAAGCCTACGACCTGGTACTCAACGGCTCGGAGATCGGAGGCGGCAGCATCCGTATCCACCGCAAGGACGTGCAGGCTCAAGTATTCAGTGCGCTGGGATTGAGCGACGATGAGGCTAAGCTGAAATTTGGTTTTCTTCTGGATGCGCTCGAATACGGGGCGCCCCCGCACGGAGGCCTGGCCTTCGGTCTGGATCGGCTCACCATGATTATGACCAAGGCGGAATCGATTCGCGACGTGATTGCTTTCCCGAAAACACAAAAAGCAGCCTGTCTATTGTCCGATGCACCATCGAAAGTCAGTATCGAGCAGTTGATGGAATTGTCGCTAAAGATTATTGTCTAGAACGAGAAAAGAGCCATAAAAGTTCATCCGGGGCGCACTTGTAAAAAAGTCTTTCTTTTTTGAAAGCGATAATTGATAATGATATTCATGATAATTAAGCTTTTCAAGAGATTTTGAGGAGTAATTTTTCAATCATGAAGTCCATTAGAATCCAGTTGCTTATACTGATATTTGCAGCCCTGCTTCCGGCCCTCGGGATTATTATTTATTCAAATTATGAGCGCCAACGCCATGATATGGATACGGCAAAAGCTGATGCCATGACGATGTTGCAAGGTTTAGCGAATGACCATGAAAGTATCATGGAAGTCACGCGCAGATTTCTTATAACCCTTACCAAATTGCCTGCCTTACGGAATCAGGACGCTACCGCATGTAACAAGCTCTTCAGGGAACTGCTCAAGGAAAACAGCCAATATGCCAACATATTCGCGGCAGATCGTGAAGGAATGATTTTTGCCAACGCTCTGCCTTCAGGCACTATCAGCATAAAAGAAAGCAAATACTTTCAGGAGGCCGTACAGGCAAAAGCGTTTTCCATAGGAGAGTACGTTATCGGGACTGTCTCTCGACGGGCAGTGTTGCCTTTTGCATACCCGGTAATGGATTCCAGCGGCCGGGTGACTGGGGTGGTTGGCCTCAGCCTCGATCTCGATAAGTATAACAAGAATTTTGCGACCATGACACAATTCCCGCAAGGGTCTACACTCAACCTGCTTGACCGCAACTATATACGTCTTTACCGACATCCCTATCAGGGAGATTATTTAGGGCAAGTGGATTTGCCCGAAATAGTGAGGCAATTATCGGCAGGTCCACAACAAGGGGGTTTTACCTTAGTCGGGATCGATGGAATCAAACGCTTTTTTGCGTATAAACGGTTTTCCCTGAGTAATGGTACGCCACCCTACCTCTACATGCGTGTCGGCATTCCTGAGGAGCAGATACTCACTCTTGCTAAAAATACCTTTCTCCGGAACATAGGATTGCTGATTATTTCTTTGGTTGCTTCTATTTTGATGGCGTGGCTGGTGGGACATGTCCTGATCGTAAAAAAGCTCAACCGGCTTGTAGATGCCTCTCGTCAGGTAGGGTCCGGTGATTTCACGATGCGTACCGGCATAGACCACAAGGGAGGTGAATTGGGCCAGCTTGCGCGTTCCTTCGATAATATGGCTGAAGCATTAGAAGCGAAAGAATTGGATCGCAAGCACGCGGAGGAGGCGCTGCAACAAAACGAGTCTTTTTTAAGCACGCTGCTCAATTCGATACCTATCCCCGTTTTCTATAAGGACACGGATGGACGATACAGGGTCTTCAACAGAGCCTACGAAACCTTTTTCGGTGCAACCAAGGAGCAACTGATCGGCAAGACCGTGTTTGACATTAATCCGCCGGAGCTTGCTAAAATCTATCATGCCAAAGATAATGAGCTCTTAGATAGCGGGCGTGAGCAGCATTACGAAACGCAGCTAAAGAACGCGCTTGGGGTGACAAGGGATGTCATCTTCGACAAGGCTGTTTTCACCGACAGCCAGGGAACCATCCGCGGGCTTATCGGGGCAATCCTTGACATCACCGAGCGCAAACATGCAGAGGAGGCGCTGCAGCAAGAGCGCCAGAGACTGGACGGCATTATCAAGGGAACCAATGCCGGGACCTGGGAGTGGAATATCCCAACCGGAGAAACGGTATTCAACGATCGCTGGGCGGAAATTATCGGCTACACACTGGAAGAAATTTCCCCCATATCGATTTATACCTGGACGAAATTTTCCCATCCCGATGATCTCCAACTGAGTAATCAATTGCTTGAGAGGCATTTCCGGGGCGAACTGGACTACTACGAGGTAGAAGTGCGGATGAAGCATAAAGATGGAAGCTGGGTTTGGGTTCTTGCCAGAGGTAAAGTGACCAAATGGACGGAAGACGGAAAACCCCTCGTCATGTCCGGAACACATCAGGATATCAACACGCGTAAGCAGGCAGAGGAAAAGATCAAGCACTTGGCGACGCACGATGTATTAACGGATCTGCCAAGTCTGAGATTAGCCAGGGATCGCCTGGGAATGGCTATGAACTTGGCACGCCGGCATAAAACAGCAGTAGCTGTGATGTTTATCGACCTCGACGGGTTTAAAAGCGTTAACGACAATCTTGGTCATGACACCGGGGATTATGTTCTCAAGCAAGTGGCCCGGCGCCTGCTTTCCTGCGTTCGCGAAACCGATACGGTTGCGCGTGTTGGGGGAGATGAGTTTCTGCTCGTTGCAACCGAAATCCGTGATCATGAAACTGTGTCAATGATTGCCGAAAGGGCAATCCATCTCGTACCGCAGCCAATCGTCTATAAGGGAGGAACGGCCGTCGTTGGCGCAAGTATTGGGATAGCACTTTACCCCGGCGACGGTGACGATATGGATCAGCTTATCAAGAAAGCCGATGAGGCCATGTATAGAATTAAAAAAGCCGGCAAGAACGGATTCTGCTTTATAAATACTACAGTATAACCTGTTTGCTGTGTAATCGGAGGTCTGTTATTCGTGAATAAAAAACCTACCTATCGTGATCTGGAACAAAGAATCAAAGCACTTGAAGAAGAAGCCGTTAGATCCGGGGAACTCCAGGCCGCGCTTAAGGAGAGCGAGGAAAAGTTCCATGTTTTTGCCGACTCCACACCTACGGCGGTGATGCTTTATCAGGATGACCGTTACATATATGTCAACAGGGCTGCCGAGATTATTTCCGGTTATTCCGCTGAGGAACTGATCGGTATGGATTTCTGGGATGTCGTCCATCCCGACTACAAGTTGCTGATGCAGGAACACGGCCGAAAGCGCCAACTGGGAGAAGCAACAACGAATCGTCATGAATTCAAGATCATCACGAAGGACGGCACAGAGAAGTGGGTGGATCTAACGGGGGCATCCACGATGATCGGTGGCCGGCCCGCTGGAATCATCTCAGTGGCCGATATCGCCGGGCGTAAACAGGCGGAAGAGGACCTGCGGCGCAGTGAAGAAAAATACCGGACAATATTAGAAAACATTGAAGATGGATATGCTGAGATTGATCTTCGCGGCAACTTTATTTTTTTCAATGCAGCATTGTGCAAAATTCAGGGATATCCCAAAGACGAGTTAATGAATTTGAACTATCGTCAATTACTGGATGAAGAGAATGCCGGAAAGATGTTTCAAGAGTATAATAAAGCTTACACAACAGGCGAATCTGAGAAAAACGTTGAATATGAAATTATTGCCGGACAGGTCGGTCTCAAAATACCATTCATCTATCTCTTCCATTATGGTCCGGTATCTCTCCTCGGATTGACGCAAAGCTTCTTCCGCCTGCCGCCGCTCAGTTACATCCCTCAAAATACCGCTGAAAGCAATGATCCGGCC
>JANYAF010000066.1 GCA_025355175.1 Deltaproteobacteria bacterium
CACCACGCAAGAAAACAACAGTCACAGGGTGATTTCTATCAGGGCTTTCTTTTCGGCTGCTTATCCTGCTTGTCTCTTGACTTCTGTTTCTGTTTATCAGCGTCTTGTCTCTGGCCTTTTTCCTTATCTTTCTTGCCGCCCTTGTCTCCCATGACGTCTCTCCTTTTCCGCTTTTCTAGAGCTTTTTACAGCGAGATTTCTGTTACAGACATAGTAGGTTCATTATGAACAGGCCGATTTTTTTAAGGATGTAGAGGTTTTCCGACAATGTTGCCTGTGAAAATCGGTTCCGCAGTCTCTGAGCCTGTTTTGGGAGCACTTGTCTTTTCATATGCCTTTTGCCGCCGGGCCAACATGCGTTTTGATGCTTTATCTGTTTGTTTTTGCTGCCTTGCTCTTTCTTTTGCCTGCGTTCCAAAGTTAGACATGAGCTTTCCCATTTTCAAACTCCTAATTTTTTATCTTTCCTGCAAATGTAGAAGAATATGCAGAAAATAGAGAGGCGCTCCAAGATAGTATATCTTCATAGAGCGCCTCTTTCTTCTTTACCTGAGATTTAATTAAAGGGGTTTTACGTTTTCCGCTGCCGGGCCTTTTGCGCCCTGAACGACATCGAAGCTCACAGCCTGTCCCTCGGTTAGCGTTTTGAAACCAGCGGCTTGAATAGCACTGAAATGGACGAAAACGTCCCCGCCATCACTCTTCTCGATAAACCCAAAGCCCTTACTTTCGTTGAACCATTTAACTTTACCTTCTGACATAATTAGGATCCTCCTTTCCTAAAATTTACCTAAAGTCGAATGCCTTTATGACAGAAATAAAGAAACCATCAACACTCTAAAGAGTAAGGTGGCGGCCTTTTCAATTCAAATTGTCATAACGCAACTTTTACTGTACCCTGATGACAAAAGACCAGCGAACAGTGCGGATATGATTGAACCCTACTTTACCTGCGATTCAATGTCAAGTCATATGAATAAGATTTCATTCATGAAGCTGATTAATACATATTGAATGTCTCACTGGCAATCTTGACACCTTCCACGTAAAGGTCCACACGGTAGGTGCCGGCAATCCATGTATTGGACGCTTTTTCTCTCCAGCCATACCCGGCATTGTGATGAGAATAAGTCCAGTTTTCAAGGACATAGGCGTTAAATGTCGAACGAAATATCTCTATGGTGCTAGGATTAGACCAGATATGTTCAATAACGAACTCTTTCTTTTTACCCTGAGTTGGATACTCAAGAGTAAGCTCCCAATTCACATATCGTGTTCCCGTTCTGGAAAAACTGATCCTGTATGAACGCTGATCCATCGGAGGCGGATCATAGCCGCTTTCGAAAAACTTGACGTGGGTCACTTTTGCGTTCAGAAAATCAATAGACCTTGTGCCTCTAACCGCTTCCGCTTTGGCCACATGGGCAAGTCTTAGTTTTTCTTCATTGAGTTTTCTGTGTTCCTCTTCCATCCGGCGCCTTGTCTCGGCAAGAGCGTTTTTTTCCGCAAGAAGCTCCGCTTCTTTGCGCAGTCTTTCCTTTTCCTCCGCTAACTTGCTTCGCTCCTCTTCCAAATCGGTTTTTTCAGAAGCCGTATTAGGCAGTGTCGGCTGTCTTGCCCCGCCGGTATTAAAGTAAAAATCACCGCTCAAGGACGACAATTCCCATGGAATCTGCTGTCCGTTCGTTTTATTAGCCAGTTCCTGGCGTACTTTTTTGAATAAATGCTCAATAGGCAAGTTGGGCGTGATCATGTGCTTTAACAGGGATTCCGTGTAAGGGCTGTTGCGTCCTTTGCCGTCGGCGGCCACATTTCCGGGGCTTGTGGAATAAGTAATAAAAGTGCCCCGCGGTGCTGAAGGAATAATACTGAGACCGCGGCCGGCTGAACGAAAACTTCGGCTGAAGGGATTGTCGCGACAGGCGTCAAGAATGACGATATTCATGCCGTTTGCGGCGTTATCCATTTCGTCAAGAATTCTCCCTGCATTGACCGCCCGGTATTTGATATCCGATTCCTTCTTAATCTTTGCACCTACCGGAATAAGATAGTTCGATCCATAAACTTGGATGCCATGGCCGGCATAGAAAAATAAACCGATACCGCCCTTTTTCAGCCGATTGCCGAAATCCTCGATGGCTTCTTCCATCATTTCAAGATTGGCGTTATTTTTAAGAATTACCGTAAACCCGAGCTTTTTTAAGGCTGCCGCCATATCCGAGGCGTCATTGACGGGATTAGCCAGAGGCGCGGCATCATAACTGCCGTTGCCAATGACAAGCGCCAACCTTTGCTCGGCGGCTGCCGCCAAACTAACGGTGATGAATAAGACGAACAGCAACGATGTAATGATCACTTTTTTCATGATGCAGATCCTAGCAGAAATTGGAAAATAAAAATACCTTTGTCTATATTCTCATGACGATATATTTCCTTTACAGTTGGAGTCCGCGAAGGCATTTGAGGGCACAATAGTCCTCAGGGGAATGAAGACGATATTTTAAACAAAAGCGGATATTCTTATAACGATATATTTCCTTTACAGCGGTGAAAAATATTTGTAGGCTTTGAACAAGAAATAAAAGAAAGAAACGGAAAAATGGATAATGAAGCAAAAAATAATAAAACCGGCCGCCGGCTTTCGGCGGCTATCAATACCCCTGATCATTGTAGTGATGATAATGTTTCAACTTCAACCGGCCCTGGCCCTGCCTTTCCCGGACAGTTCCCACGCTGTTCCCGCTGCGGCTATGAAACTTGTTCAGTTTGGCGCTGATTCCAAAGCCGGACTCGATGCCCGGGCCGCTGCTACGCTTGTGGACTATGTTTTCGGATCAAAGCCGAATAAGGAAGCTGATCTCCCGATATTCCAGAAAACCCCCGGAGCCTATTATGAGTTCGACACAAGGATAAGTTTCTCCAATTTTCTGCAATACTCCTACAGCAACCAAGTTCCTTCGGTTCTCACAAGCCCGTCGTCTCTGCGCTATTCTTTATGGACCGACTCCCCGGGGAAATTACAGAGATTGCCCAGCAGTTGGATATTGGTCCCGCCGGATGGCAAGCCTGTAATCATTCGCGGATCACAACGAGACGGCATCACACCGGATCTCACCACCGGTGTTTACTATGAATACGATCTGAATAGAACGCTTATCCTCCTTAATCACAAGGGGCGGCAGGCGCTTATTTCCATTTCCAAACAAATTAATATATCCGATGTCGGTAAAAAGGGCTTCATTCTGGGGAATGACGACGATTGGAATTACTACTATTCGGGCGAACCCGGTTCGGCCAAAGCAGGCCTGGGCTGGGTTAAGTCCTACATCTACGACTATTTTTCCGTGAGCGTTCATGTCGAGACGGGCTCTTCGCCGTCCATGGTCAGAACCGGCATTTTTCAATGGATTCGGGCCGGATGGTCTGGAATCAATTTTGTTCAAACGGAGCATATCATCAAGGGAATGAAACGGTATGCCAAAAATTCAAAAACCATCCTTGAATCGCCAAACCTACCCGCGCCAAACCAGGTAGCCTCCGCTTATCAGCGGCTTTCATCCTTGCCCCAAAGTGATTTACTGGAAAAATATACGGCCTTGCAGCAGGCCCGACAGTCCCTGGCCGTTCAGAGCGGAAAAATCGAAACAAACAAAATTAAAAAAAATGACTCCTATACCGGCATCCCGAAAAAGCAAATCGTTGAAGAATTGATGCTGGAGTATTTGAAGGCTGTCCTTGGCAAGTCATCCTTGGTAGAGAAACAAGTCGTTTTGGGCATGAATTAATCAGGAGTGAACGGATCAAGTCTTTCATGAATAAACCAATCATTGCAACTTTAGGAGGATAAAATGAATCTTTCACAGTTTTCACTAGAAGGTAAAGTCGCCCTGATCACCGGCGGGAGCCGCGGCATAGGCCGCGCCAGTGCGCTCGCCCTCGCCGACGCAGGCGCGAACGTGATCGTGAGCAGCAGAAAAATCGCGGATCTCGAACCGGTGGCCCAGGAATTAAGAGCCAAAGGCGTCAAGTCTATGGCCATAGCGGCGCACAACGCCAAGACTGAAGATTCGAAGGCGCTGGTGGAAAAAGTCATGCAGGCGTTCGGCAGGATTGACATCCTCTTGAACAACGCGGGCACCAACCCCTATTATGGTCCGATCATGGACCAGGACGAAAAGACCTATGACATCACCATGAACGTAAATCTGAAGGGCATTTTTATCCTGAGCCAGCTTACGGCGAAAATCATGAAGCCGCAGGGCGGAGGATGCATCATAAACACGTCGTCCATCGGCGGCCTGAGAGCAGGCGATCTGGGTGTGTATTGCATATCCAAGGCGGCGGTCATCATGCTCACGCAGGTCATGGCCAAGGAGTGGGGGCAGTTCAATATAAGGGTGAACGCCATCGCGCCGGGTATCATCAAGACGCGCCTCAGCGAAGCGCTATGGAAAGACCCAGAAGTCAACGATAAAGCCCTCGGCAGTATTCCCCTGATGCGGCTCGGCGAGCCTGAGGAAATTGCCGGCACAGTCGTGTTTCTCGCATCTAAAGCGGGGAGCTATATCACCGGGGAAACGATTGTTGTTGATGGCGGCCGCCTCCACGGCGAACCGGCGCATCTGCAAAAGAAGATCCCCTGATGACAAGTCAGGTCAAGCTGGTCAAGGTGGACGCCTGAAGCGTTGATGTAATGGTTCATGCCCGATCCATCGGCACATGCCGGCTACCTGTCCTACCGTAAGCTTCCCTGTCAAGTGGACAATTGAAAAATAGAGTTCCCCGTGTTCTTTGACAAACATTCCGCTGGGGTCATATCATCCAGGGAATCATGTGGCCGCTGTTCATTGTATTCAATCATCCACCAATACGTTGCCTCTCTGACCTCGTCCAGATTATGGAGGAGGTAAAGATCGAGCAGTTCGTTCCGGTATGTCCGGTTAAAACGTTCAATATAAGCGTTCTGATTGGGTTCGCCGGGCTGAATATAATGGATCATCATACCTGCAGATTCAGCCCAGGCAACAAATTCACCACGGAGAAATTCCGGCCCGTTATCGACCCGCAGAACATCGGGAAGACCCCGCTCCCGGGTAAGGCGTTCAAAGACCCGTATCAGCCGCCTGCCGTTTATGGATGTGTCAATTTCGATATGAACTACCTCACGGTTAAAATCGTCAATCACGTTAAAAGTTCGAAATCCGCTTCCTTGATAATCCCAATAATCTGGGTTTCGGTAAATCGTGACTTCTTCATTCGAGCCTCCTGGGGGTAGTATGCCAGAAAACTCTACTCTTAACATGTCCACCTTTAGTGGAAGCTTACGCCTCCACTGGACGGAAAAGTCGAAAGGCGCGGTGATCCTAAAAAAGATTTGCGGTGTGCTTGTGATATTAGGTGGCGTTTACTTAATTGCGCTGAACTTTCTTTAATCCCGCTGTTGCGGGACGAGTGTTAATTCTCCGCGAGCTTGCTCGCGAGGTTGTTGATGGGTGATTCATGAAAAAAAGAGTTCTGTTTGTATGCACAGCCAATTCCTGCCGCTCTCAAATGGCGGAAGGCATCATTAATCATTTTCTGGGCGATAAGATCGCAGCATTTTCGGCGGGAACGGAAGCAACTTATATCAACCCGACGGCGATTGAGGTGCTGCAAGAAATCGGCATCGATATTTCAAAACATCAATCCAAAAATTTAACGGCATTTGACGGACAGAGGTTTGACTATGCTATCACGCTTTGCGGCAACGCCAATGAAACCTGTCCGCTTTATATTGGCGGAACAAGAAAAATGCATATTGGCTTTGACGACCCGGCGAAAGCACATGGGACGAAAGAAGAAGTCTTGTGCGAATTTCGTCGCGTGCGCGATGAGATTAAAGACAAACTAACTGCCTTTTTTCAGGCAGAGAAAATCATTAATTGAGGAGGGATTTATGTCGGAACACATTGGCAGCAAATTATCATTCCTGGATCGGTATCTGACGTTGTGGATTTTTGCAGCGATGATTCTGGGCGTGGGGTTTGGCTATTTTATACCCGGTGTCGAGACCTTTATTAATTCATTTCAAGTGGGCACCACCAATATCCCCATTGCTGTGGGACTCATTCTGATGATGTATCCGCCGTTTGCCAAGGTGAAATACGAGGAAATGCCACAGGTGTTCCGCAACGGAAAAGTCCTGGGGCTATCGCTTGTACAAAACTGGCTGATTGGGCCGATTTTGATGTTTATCCTGGCGATTGTGCTTTTGCCGGATAAACCCGAATATATGGTTGGGTTGATCATGATCGGGCTCGCTCGCTGCATCGCGATGGTGATTGTCTGGAACGAACTGGCCAAAGGCAACACGGAATACGCCGCAGGCCTTGTTGCCTTTAACAGTATTTTTCAGGTTTTGTTTTACAGTGTGTTCGCCTGGTTTTTTATTACCGTGCTGCCGCCTTATTTCGGATTTTCCGGCAGTGTCGTGGACGTCAGCATCCGTCAGATTGCCGAAAGCGTATTCATCTATTTGGGCATTCCCTGTATCGCTGGAGCACTTACTCGTCTGATTGGTGTGAAACTCATGGGAAAAGAGAAGTATCATGCACGCTTTGTCCCACTGATCAGTCCACTTACACTGCTTGCGCTGCTATTCACCATTGTGGTCATGTTCAGCCTGAAGGGAAATCTGATCATTACGCTGCCACTTGATGTTGTGCGAATCGCTATCCCGCTACTGATCTATTTTGTGGTCATGTTTCTGGTGTCATTTTATATGGGCAAAAAGCTGGGTGCGGATTATTCCAAAACAACCACCCTGGCTTTCACGGCAGCCAGCAACAATTTTGAGTTGGCGATTGCTGTGGCCATTGCCGTCTTCGGCATTAATTCCGGCGCGGCTTTTGCGGCCGTCATCGGTCCGCTGGTGGAAGTGCCGGTCATGATCGGCCTGGTTACCGTGGCCTTGAAATTTAAAGGGAAATACTTTCAAAAATAGATTGTTTTCGGAGGAGGCTAGTATGTCTATGCTTAAAATAAAAAAGCTGCCGTCACCCGTTGTCAGTATTTTGGGTTACCTTGCTATCCTGTTGACCTTTTCCGGTTCCGTCACGCCAGTTTATGGACAGGAGGCTGCCCGCGCGGTTCCGTCTCTTGGCAAAGGCCCCTACGAAATTATTATGTTTGCCGATTATCTCTGTCCGCCCTGCCGGCAGATTGATTCGAGAACAGAACCTTTGTTAAAGGAATTGCTGGCCACAGGCTGGGTCAGGATTGCATTTGTCGATGTTCCCTTTTCGGCTGTCACGCCCATGTATGCCAAGTATTATCTCTACTCGGTAAATGCCGGCGCCGATGAACAGGGCATTCTGCATATCCGCAGAGTTCTTTTTGATGCGGCGCAGGGCAAAAATATCAAGATGGAAGATGATCTGATCGGTTATTTGAAAGAACAGAAAATATTCTGGAAGGCAATGAATGAAAAATCTATTTTCCCGCTGCTAAGTGCGATCATTAAAGAACATAAGGTTGACGCCACACCCACCTGTGTCATCAAGTATTCCGCTGTGGATGTCAAAAAATTTGTTGGTACGGATGAAATATGGGATGGATTAACAAAGTTAAAAGCGCATTTGGCAACGGTGAAAAAGTAATTCACAGATCGGGAAGGTGCGACGGAGTATTTCAGGCAAACGCTGTCTGGGTTTTATGGCAAACATAGGAGAGGGTCCATGAGGATTAAAATGGATGGGCTTCTTGGGCTGGCCGACTATTTACGCGGGGACAGAGCAAAAGATTTCATCAAGGAGCAAAAAAATGAAGAATAAAATAATCGTCTACGGAACAAACACCTGACCCTTTTGTAATCAGGCTCGGGAAGCCTACGGGGACAGGGCCCTATATATCAATGTCCATGAAGACCCGAAAAAACTCGAAGAAATGCTGGCCTATTCCGGCGGCAAGATGCAAGTGCCCGTGATAGTGGAAGGCGATAAGGTGACGGTCGGTTTTGCGGGAGATGTATCCCTGCGCGGCGGTATTCCTCTTTTTGGCGGCACCTGAGCGGTACATAATGACCCTCGTTGAGGCGTCTGGAAATCAACAAAGGTAAAGAAAGATAGGCAACCATGCCGGAAAACGATGTAACGCAAATCAGTGTCAAAGGCAATTTGGTCGGCATTATCGGACTGCAAAATATGATGGCAGCTATGGCGTCTGATTACAGCCAACAGTCCGATGATGTGATCGGGGCGGAAATGGTCAGGCGGCTTGCCGTAAAGAATTACATGCCCGGCGGCGCCCGGAATCATTATGCACAGGCTTTGGCTCGTGAGTTCAGAAAATTCCTGAGACAACCGGTAGAGGAGGAAACTGTGTCAGTGCTCAGGGTTCTCATTCTGGGGCCGGGTTGTGCCCAGTGCAACCGTCTCGAAATGGATGTCCGGGATGTTATGGCTCAAATGAATGTGCCGGGAGAAATGCTCCATATCTCCGACGTGCGTGAAATAGGCAAGTATGGCGTCATGGGCGCACCGGCGCTGGTGATCAACAAAAAGATTGTTTCCGTCGGAACGACGCCGGATAAGAAAAAAATCCGGGAGTGGCTGGAGGAGGCCATCCGGCAGATGCAGACCGGCACGACTTGAAAAAGAAAGGACTTCTATTGGTTGCCTGCAAAAATTCCGGAGGAAATGGTTTGTCAAAGAAGAACTGAAAGGCTGTTTAGACGCCACCTGGGGATTTTCCAAGCAGATATTACCGCTCTTGTTTGCGGCACTATCTGTTTGGAAAATTATTCTAATTGACAGACAAGCCCGAAGTTCCTATACTGGCTTCCATAAAAAGCAATTTTTTATCAAGAAACAGGACTCTTAAATTCCATGAAATCAAAATTTCGTCTAACACAGGCTTATACTAAAGACACCGGACTCGTCATCGTCCTTATCCTGCTGCTGGCTGCTTACTGGACGGGGAAATTATTTTTCCTTCCTCTTTCAATCGGAACGTTGCTTGTGGTAATGACGGTCCCGGTCATTCTCAAGCCTTTGGCCTTTGTTTGGTATTATTTTTCCATGGCTCTCGGAAAGATTACCAACAGAATCATCCTCACCGTTGTTTTTGTGGTCCTGTTAATTCCGGTTGGTGTGATCAGAAGATTTCTGGGATTTGATCCCATGAAGCGAAAAGCATGGAAAAACGGAGTAAACTCTGTTTTTACGGAGCGAAATCATAT
>JANYAF010000091.1 GCA_025355175.1 Deltaproteobacteria bacterium
GGGCAATTTGGCAATGAGAAAAGCATTACGGAATACGTGAAGAAGCAAGGACGGGAAAAGGAATATAAGAAATTGCATAGTCAGCAGCTCGAGTTGTTCGGTTTTGATACCCCGTAGCTTGCTGCGGGGTAGTTCATTATACAAAATGTTTCCGCTGTGACGGTCAGCATTTTTTTCTGGGAAATATCCTTGTCTCTCGCCCTGCTGATATTTTTTGTACTGGCGATAGGTTTTGTCTTCGGATGGTTTTTGCACAGCTTTCTGGCGTATCAAAAAATAAAAAAAGAAGTGGCCGGCATTCAGGCCGACATGCGTTTAAAGAAATGAGACAGGGTGGTGGCTTCGTGTGGCCTCGAGTGACCTTCAGGTCATCAGGTCATCAGGTCATTAGAGGGTCAGCCTTCGGTCTTCAGTCTACAGCCTACAGCCTACAGCCTAATCCCCTAATTTCTCCATCCATTCTTTTCCTCCCAGCACGCGGGCGACCATCATGCTGGAAACATTATCGCCAACGGCGTTCACCATCGTAGCGGGTGCGTCCACCAGCGTGCCGATCATGGTGATGAGCGGAAATGCTTCGGGAGGAAAGCCATACAGTGACAAAATCAGAAGCTCACCGATAGTGCCGCCGCCGGGAATGCCGCTGACGACCACGCCGGTCAGAAGGGCGATACCCAGCGCGGTCAGAATCGTATCGATGCCGGTGAAGGGCATCTGAAAAATGCCGAACAGAAAAGCGATTTTTAAGACAGCCGCCAGACACGATCCTTCCATGTGGATGGTTGCGCCGATGGGAATGACGACTTCACTGATATCTTTGGGCACGCCGATTTTATCCGCCGCCTGCAAATTGAAAGGAATCGTCGCCATGGAGCTGCCGGTGGCAAGCGCCGTGAGCGATGCCGGGATAATGTTACTCCAGAATTTCCTCACGCCGGATGAGTGGCCGGCAAGAAAAGCATAGAAGGTGAAGGCGAGAAAAAAATATATAATGGCGGTCGGGTAATACAGCGCCATTGCCCGGGCGTAAGAGCCCAGAAGTTCCGGTCCGAAGACGCCGACCAGATAGGCAAAGTAGGCGCAAAGACCAATGGGCGCGTAATACATGATAAAGGATATCAACTTCATCATGACCACGTTTGCTGAAGTCAGAAATCCGGCAAAGACTTTTCCTTTCTCTCCCACGGCGGAAGTGGCCAGTCCGACTAAAACAGAGAAGATAATTAGGGCCAGCATATTATTCTTGGATAAAATATTAGGAAAATCCGGAACGGTGAAGGCCCGGACGATTTGATCGCCCGCCTTGAGCTGTTGGATGTCTGCTGCAGTGGGCATGGGGATGTTTATACCGGAAGCGGGGGGATAGAAAATAACGGCGGCAATCATGACCATTGATGCGATGATGCCGGTGATCACAAAGATCAGAATCATCACGGAGAGAATTTTCCCCAGACGTTTAAGGTTGGTCATGGAAGCCACGGTGGCCGAAATGGAAAAGAAAACCAGCGGGACAATCGCGGTAAAAAGCAGGTTTAAAAAGATGTCGCCCAACGGTTTGAACATGGCGGCGTCTTTTTTTAAGATGATGCCGACACTGGCACCGATCAGGATGGAAATAATCAGAAGGATCGAAAATCCGTAGGACTTCAGAAATGGCGGCATATTGCTTTTCATAGCGATTACTTCACCGGGAAATTAAAATAAGTGTCGGGATGCGGTTCATTGTTCAAAGTGAAGTGCCACCACTCTTTATCATAGTTTCGGAAACCGTGTTTTGCCATCAGTGTTTTTAAAAGCAGACGGTAGCTTCTTTGCTGCGGTCCGAGGGTTTTGTTTTCCGGGTGCGACAGTTCATGGAAGCAATCAAAGCCCGTGCCCATATCCAGAGAGTTATCCGCGAAGCGGACACCGGCGGGCAGATAACACTCCGAAAGCGGTTCGCCTGCAACATAGGAAGGTTGAATAGGCGCCGGCAGCGGTACGATGGTCAGATCCACTGTGCTGCCCCGGCTGTGGCCGGAGCGGCTGTCGATATAGCCGTCGCGGAAAAGATTTCGTTTGTCCACCGTGGGATAAAACTCTTTTTTTGTTTTGGTGTCGTCAATATCTTTGGCCCAGCGTACAAAGTGATCAACAGCCTGTTGCGGACGGTAGCAGTCGTAAATTTTCAGACTCAGGGAAAATGGCGCCAGGTCTTTTTGTACTTTGGCCAATGCCTGAGCCGCCGGCTTCGTCAGGATGCACTTCGGCGCCAGGTAGCTATCCACCCTAACGCCTAAAAAATTATGCTCGCCGAAATAACGGATTTCCAGAAGGGCATCAGGAATAACCGTTTCAATATCGACAAAAGTATCCGGCATGGCATCGGCCGAATGCGATGCGGGAGGCAGCGTTGCAAAGAGCAGCGTTACCGTCAGCAGCGTGGCAAGAGACATTTTAAATTTCACGGAATAATCCTCCTTATTTTATAGGGGGTCAGGGTTGATGAGAATGATGGGATTGGCCGCCGGATTCAGCCAGGCAAGAATATTCAGGATGTCTTCTTCGGACACGGCTACACATCCTGCCGTTGTTGACTTTTCGCTTGCCCAGATATGAAAAAAAATCGCGCTGCCGTAACCTTTGATGACCGGATCGGTATTATATTCAATGACGATTCCATATTTATAAAGATCATCATCCCGCTTCATTTTTTCGTAGGAGAGAGCCCCCGTCTTACTTTGCTTGACCCAGTGGTTGTAATCCGGGGCGTCCGGGTCATCAATCCACAAGTCATCCGCCAGGGCCTGACGGTAGGGCATTTTTGTGGTTGCCGATTCGGCATATCCGAAAACCGTTCCCAGCCGGTAGAGTCCGGATGGCGTTCGTCCGTCTCCTTCCCGTTTCTCGCCGACCCTCGCGAAGCCGTTTCTGCCAATGACGGCATCCATAGGTGCCATGGCCTGCCGCCAGGTGAAATCTGATTTTTCCAGGGCGTAAACCTTTCTGGAATTGAAAAAAAGAAAACAGTCATCCATCACCAGGAGAACCTGACTTATATCAGACGCGACGTTTTTACCGGCCGACAGGAGGGCGGCGGTTTTTGTTTTAGAGGCAGAGGGATAAGAGGCGCAGGCCATCAGAGAAAGAATGGCAAGTGTTATGACTGCAAAACGGATTGTTATCCCAATTATATTTCTTTTATTCACGGATGCCCCTTTTGGTTTGTTTATCTGTAATTTAAAGCGGAACGCTTTTCAATATAATTATCTATTTCAAACCGAAAAATAACGCCGACAACATTTGATGGATAGGATTGTAATCACCATGGAGGATAAGATACGCTTTATAACGTCTTTTCTCCTTTTCTGGAAGGGAAGATCAAGTGACAAGGTGCTTCCGGGCATAAATCAATGTGTGATTCAGTTGGGGCCTTCAATGTCTAATAAATAGTTAATATTCTTAATGTGTTTCTATTTCAAATATGTTCACAGTAAGTTCGTGCTTATATGAAAGATACAAAATTGAACCGTAAAAATTGAAAAAATACAAATTTGTGTTTGACAAAAAAGTGGTTTGTAGCTAGAAATACGGCAATCGATTGCCGATTGCAAATGGAATCTGCATGAAACGGTTTTTTCAAGCTGGAAGACATCGAATAAAACATGAAGGTTTAAAATTATTTTAAAGGGGGGAATAAATTATGTCAGTCATTAAAGATGTTATCGCCAAAGTAAAGCAAACCGATCCGGATCAGCCGGAATTTCATCAGGCTGTTGAAGAAGTCATGGAGACGCTGGAACCCACGACTAAAAAGCACCCGGAATTCGTGAAGGCCAATATCTATGAGCGGATTGTCGAGCCGGAAAGAGCCATTATATTCCGGGTTCCGTGGGTGGACGATAAGGGCAATGTAAAAGTCAATCGCGGATTCCGCGTACAATTCAATAACGCCATCGGTCCCTTCAAGGGCGGCCTGCGTTTGCATCCTTCGGTCAATCTGGGTATTATCAAATTCCTGGGTTTTGAACAGATATTAAAAAACGCCTTGACCACATTGCCGATGGGCGGCGCCAAGGGTGGTTCCGACTTCGATCCCAAAGGCAAATCCGACGGAGAAGTCATGAGATTCTGCCAGGCTTTCATGCGTGAACTGTTCCGCCATATCGGCGGCGAGACGGACGTTCCCGCAGGCGATATCGGCGTGGGCGGACGTGAAATCGGATATCTTTATGGTTATTACAAGAAAATCCGCAATGAACACACCGGCGTTCTGACCGGTAAGGCGCTGGAATACGGCGGAAGCTTGATTCGTCCGGAAGCGACTGGTTACGGCACAACCTATTTTGCGGCGGAAATGCTGGCCACGCGCGGCTTGGACTTCAAGGGCAAAACCGTCGCCATCAGTGGCGCGGGTAACGTAGCCCAGTACGCGGTGGAAAAAGTAACTCAATTGGGTGGAAAAGTCATTTCTCTTTGTGATTCATCCGCGACCATCATTGATGAAGAAGGTATTGATAACGACAAATGCAACTACGTTCTGGATCTGAAAAACGTAAGACGCGGACGCATTACGGAGTACGCCGACAAATACAAATCAACAACCTGCTATGAAGGCAAGAATGTCTGGGACGTTATCCGTGAACAGGGCATTAAAGTGGATGTCGCCCTGCCTTGCGCAACACAAAACGAAATCAACGGCAAGAACGCCGCGGCCTTAGTGAAAAACGGCTGTTACTGTGTGGCCGAAGGCGCGAACATGCCTTCCACACCGGAAGCGATCAAGATTTACCAGGAAAACAAGGTCCTCTACGGTCCCGGCAAAGCAGCCAACGCCGGCGGCGTAGCCACCTCCGGCCTGGAAATGAGCCAGAACAGCTTAAGGCTTTCCTGGACACGCGAAGAAGTGGACAGCCGCCTGCTTCTGATCATGAAGAGCATTCACAAAAACTGCTTCGATACGGCGGAAGCCTACGGCAAGAAAGGTGATTATGTCACCGGTGCGAACATTGCCGGCTTCACCAAGGTCGCCAAAGCCATGCTGGCTTATGGGGTGGTGTAGGAACAGGCTGTAGGCCAAAGGCTGAAGGCTGAAGGTTATAAAGATAAAAAAAGCCGCGATCCTTTTTCGGATCGCGGTTTTTTTTACTTAAAACTTAAAACTTAAAACGAGCTCTACTTTCCAAAAAAACAGATCATCTTCTGCGTCACGATATCCGAGAGGAGCCGTAGATCCTTAGCCCGCACATCATACACATGCACCACATCCAAGAAGCGTGCATCGTCCGGCATCAGATCCATCAAAATGTTCGGCTGTTTTTTCATCCAGGCGGCATTGAAAATGACACTATCCTTTTCCGGATAGATGGCCATGTAAAAAATGTCCATTTCCACCATGTCCTGGAAAAAATGCGTTCCAAAAGATAAATCAGGAATCAGCGAGCCATCCTGATAAGCTATTTCGCCAATAGCCGTAATATTGTTGATTTCCGAAAATCTGACAGGCACGCCCATAGCCGGAGTTGTTGTTCCCCAGCGTCCCGGTCCCAATAGAATGGTCGGCATTTTATCGCGTTTGCCGATCTGCTTATTTAACCTGCCCGTAAGTCTGGCAACTTCATACTTTTCAGAAAGACTTAATCGGGCATAGCCCTGAGGATCAATATGGATGATGCGGGATATGGCCTGATAGATACTGCCGCCCATAAAATTGGCTTCCTGTTGCAATAGAATTTTTGATTTGCTGATTTTTTCCGGCAATTCCACCCGGCTGTAATGGCCCTTGGTCTGGAAGGGGCGGCATTGCAGTAGATTGATCTGTGTTTTGCCCTGGGTGTTAAAGTTAACGGTAAATTCAATATCAACCGGATAGCGATAAACCTGCTCCAACTTTTTCAGCATTTTCGACATCGTCCTGGCAAATGGCGTGCTGGCGAGCAACTCGTCGAAGGTCAGGATCCACGCGTCTTTAGCGTTTTTGCCCTGTGATTGAAAATATGCGGATGCGGCCATGTCGCGCGTGGCGATCAGGTCCAGATGCGTTTCGATGGAATCCATAAGCAAATCCGCTGCCGGAAGTGTTTGAAAGTCATTGTCTTGCAAATTCAGAATATCCACTTCATGTTGTGAAAATCGCTGCACATCTTCCAGCTTGGCGTAGGGCTTGGTGAGCGGCGCGTCGAGCGCGACGATGCGCGGATAATCATTTTCCACGCGATTGACCGCTCGGGTCCCCAGGCCAAAGACAATGCGCAGCATACCGGCTTTCGGGTCCATGCCTTTTTGCCAGACAAAGGTATTATAGGATAAACCAACGCCCGCCAGGTCGGGGAAGAAATAGGTGTTACGGTGGGAGCCGGAGACGCGTTGAACCAAAAGCGCCATTTGCTCGTCTTCCTGGGCCATGCCGCGCTGCTGGCGGTAGGTCAGAGCGTCTTCGCTCATGGTAGAGGCAAATATTTTGCGGACGGCTTCTTCAAAATGCCGGTACCGGACTTCCGGTGAGCCCTGGTTGGGACAGAAGTAGCTTTCATATTTTCCGGCAAAGGCATTGCCGAAAGCGTCTTCCAAAAGAGAACTGGAGCGCACAATGATGGGCGATTGCCCGAAGTATTCCAGCATGAGCAGGAACTGTTCCTTGACTTCGTCGGGGAAGACGCCATGCAGCATTTTGCTTTTCAACTCTTTGGCGACTTCAAAATAGCCCTCGTCTGTTTTTTGCGCCATCAACAGTTTCCACCAGCCGTTTTGCACCATGTAGGAATAGAAAATATCCGATCCAATGTAAAAAGAATCGTGTAATTCCAACTCGGTGCTCCAGTCAAAGGTCGGGTCTTTACGCAGTATGTTGCGCGCCAGGAGCATTCCCACAGATTTACCGCCGATGAATCCCGTGCCGATCAGGCGTTTCTTGATTTCCACTAGATCTTCCAGTAAAAAATATTCTTTCACCAGTGAAAGCATTCTTTTCTCGCGCCCGATCAGTACGCGCGAGAGAGTTTCCACCATATCCTGCTGTTCTTTCACAGCGTCCGTGTCTTCCAGAATGGTAGTCGCTTTGAGGAAGATGCGGTCCCAGTAATCGAGATTGCGCACGCCGCTGGTGGCATTCTTGTCTGTCAGGAAGGAAAGGATACTTGCCGCATCCGCGCTGTTTAAGATCGGGACAAATTTATCGCCTTCCATAACGTGCGGCAGATACATTGTCGGTGTGTAGCGTTTCCATGCCTTGAGCGGATGGACGCATATTTTGCCGTTATTGTTGTATACATCCAGCAGCACCTGCGTGGTTTCGCGAATACGCGCTACGGTCTTGAATGAGTGGCGGCTGCGCAGAATCGCAAAGTAGGCCACCGTGTTTAATTCAAACAGGTAGGGGCAGGTGATGACAAAGAAATTGCCGATCATCAGATCCGTCGCCCAGGCCATAAGCAGGTCGGACAGACAGTCAAAAACATAAAATACATCCCGTCCTTCTTCCCGGACGATGTTATGCACCTGGGTGGAAAATGATTCAAAGCCTTTATTCGCATTGAGTTTATAAACTTTAATTTTTTTGTCTGGTTCCAGGAGGGGAGGGTGGTTGGCAAAGCGCATATAGATAAGACGCTGATTACGGGCCAGGGCGGTTTCCACATAAGGAGCGACAAATTTTTTGTAGTCTTCAATATCGTCAACCTGATAAACGACATTGTCGCCCATTTGCAGATAATTGAGTATTTCATCCAAGCCGATCATTCCTGTGCTGACGCGGGTGTATGGTGTCATAATATTTTTATCCTTATCCATTATATGGAACAAATTTGTACGCCGTAATCGATTTATTTTAAGACTTGCATTGGGCAGAAAAATTTTCATACTTAAAGAAAAGCAAGTCAGTTTAATATGTTACGGTAAAACTGCTTTCTTATGGCTTGAGGCGCCTTTGCTTAATTCATTCTTTTACTGCAAACGATTCATAATTGCTTCAATAATTGTGCCAATGGTAATAATTTGTTCCAGGTATTTTCTGATCGGAATTTGGCTTGAATTGTGATATAAAGCCTTCAATATCAACACAATAAATTTTTTATTCTTTAATATTTAAATGGAGGAGGCCTGTTATGAAGTCGTCGTATAAAGTGGGAATCTCAATCGTTGTCAGTATCATTCTTCTGTGTGTTGGCATCGGCTTTGCTCAGGAGAACAAAGACGGCAAGGTCGGTATGACGGATTGGACGAAGATTATCGAATCAAAGGTAACGGATCAAGTAGGCGACAAGGGGCTGGTGAACTATCAGGATGGATATATAGAAGCCGTTGGAACAGGCGCGCCACCGGAGCAATATTACGGAAAACCCCAGGCGCGCCCCATGGCGCTTCGGGCCGCCCAGGTTGACGCCTACAGAAACATGCTGGAAACCGTGCAGGGTGTCCAGATCGATTCTAAAACAACTGTCAAAGACTTTGCTGTGGAGAGCGATGTGATCAATACCGCCATAAACGGTATGGTCAAGGGTGCGGCTATTGTAAAAAAAGAATATCTTTCGGATGGAACAGTGGAAGTGACCGTGCGCATGCCCCTGTCCGGTGTGGCCAAAGTGGTTATTCCTCAGGTCATTGCCGATGATAAAAAGGAAGACATGAAGGAGCATAAACCCGCGCCTTTTTCCAAAAAGCCTGCGCCGAAGGATGAAGTTTATACCGGGCTGGTTATCGATGGCCGGGGCTTTCAAGCCCGTCCGGCCATGTCTCCCAAAATCTTTGACGAAAACGGCGCTGAAGTTTACGGAACCCTGATTGTGAAGAAAGACTATGCAATCCAGCAGGGCATTTGCGGTTACGCCCGTGATCTGACCGCCGCGCAAAGCAATGCCAGAGTGACGAGCAATCCCTTGACCGTCAAGGCCGTCCGCGCGCAAGGCGGGGGAATGTCGGAATTCATTATCAGCACGGATGACGCCAACAAGATTCGCTCCGTGAAAGACAATTTGACTTTTTTGCAGAAATGCCGGGTCATGGTTGTTCTTGACTGATCCTATCATCAGTTGCGTAATCGACTCGCGGACATTTTACAAAATATTTTGAGCCAACAAAGGCCGCTTCATCAGCAGATGGGGCGGCCTATTGCATGGATACATTTTATTGAGAATTCCCAAATATCATGAACCCAGATTTTCCATTAGGTGATTTTGATCGATGCAGCTGATTTGCGCGTTATAGTAGTTGAAAGAACAACCGTAACATGTTCTAATGGAAACCATTAGAAATACATTATGCATATCATCATGTTATGGGGTGATGCGAT
>JANYAF010000130.1 GCA_025355175.1 Deltaproteobacteria bacterium
CCGAGCGCTTTGGCGCGGGTTTCAGCGAAGACCGCATTTTGCTGCAGACGGTTTCCCGCGTTATCATTAAGGACGATATGGGAACGCTTGCGGAACAGCTCAGCCGACACAAAATGAAGGATATTGCCGCGCCGCGTTTGAAACCGGTCAAAAACCAGAGTGCAAAAAGCAAAGATGAGGGCGTGTTTTCTTATCCTGGTCTGCTTTTTGCCAATGGTCTCGGGGGATTTGCCCCCGACGGACGTGAATATGTGACCATCACAAAACCAGGAGAAAAAACACCGCTACCCTGGGTGAATATCCTGGCGAATCCACACTTTGGATCGATTATTTCCGAGAGTGGTTCCGCCTCAACCTGGAGTGAGAACGCCCACGAATACCGCCTTACCCCGTGGAATAACGATCCGGTAAGCGATATCAACGGCGAAGCGTTTTACATCCGCGATGAAGAAACAGGACAGGTCTGGTCCCCCACGCCTCTCCCCGCAGGCGGCCGAACGCCTTACGTCTGTCGCCACGGTTTCGGGTACAGCGTTTTCGAGCATACGGAAGACGGCATCCGGTCGGAGCTGTGGATTTATGTGTCCGTCACCGCACCGGTCAAATTTATGGTTTTAAAGTTGCACAATGAATCGGGGCACAATCGCACACTTTCCGTTACCGGATATCTGGAGTGGGTGCTGGGTGATTTGCGCCCGAAAACGGTCATGCATGTTACGACCGAAGTGGATGTGGGAAGCGGGGCGCTTTTTGCCAGAAATCAGTATAACACGGACTTTGCCGATCGGGTGGCTTTCTTTGACGTGGATAATTCAACGCGGACATACACCTGCGATCGCGAAGAATTTATCGGCCGCAATGGCGAACTATCCAAGCCGGCAGCGATGACACGATCAGAACTCTCAGGCCAGGTCGGTGCCGGCCTGGATCCTTGTGGCGCCATCCAGGTAATATTTGGATTGAATAGCGGACAGGAGCACGAGGCCATTTTCCGACTGGGCGTTACCGGCAGGCGAGGCACCGACGATGCCAGTAAAACGGTGCGCGACTTCCGGGGATCGACAGTCGCGCAAAACGAACTGGAAGCGGTGCATCGCTATTGGAAGAAAACACTGGGCGCCCTGCAGATCAAAACGCCCGATCCATCCCTCAATATTTTAACGAACGGCTGGCTTTTATATCAGACCCTGTCCAGTCGGCTCTGGGCGCGTAACGGTTATTACCAGTCAGGCGGTGCTTTCGGCTTCCGCGACCAGTTGCAGGACGTCATGGCGCTTGTTTATGCCCAACCCGCCCTTGTCCGCGGGCACTTGCTTTTGTGCGCGAGCCGTCAATTTCTGGAGGGAGACGTCCAGCACTGGTGGCATCCGCCCACCGGCCGGGGCGTACGCACGCAATGTTCCGACGATTACCTGTGGCTGCCTCTAGTCGTGAGCCGCTATGTCAGCTCTACGGGTGATGTGGGGATTTTGAATGAGAATGTCAGCTTTCTTGAGGGACGTCAACTCAGGGCTGATGAGGACTCCTATTACGATCTGCCGGGTGTAACGGATGAAAAAAATAGTTTGTATGAACATTGTGTACGGGCCATCCAAAGAGGCCTGAGATTCGGCAGTCATGGGTTGCCCTTCATGGGTTCCGGCGATTGGAATGACGGCATGAATAAAGTCGGGGACGAGGGCAAGGGCGAAAGTGTCTGGATGGGCTTTTTCCTGTATGAAGTACTGAACAAGTTTGCGGAAATTGCCCGCCTCAAAGACGATAGACCATTTGCCGATTTGTGCGGGAAAGAAGCGGCGAAACTTCAGCGCAACATTGAGCAAAACGGCTGGGACGGTGGATGGTATCGCCGTGCTTATAGCGATGACGGTTCAGTATTGGGATCAGGCGCCAACACGGAATGCCGCATTGATTCGGTGGCCCAAAGCTGGTCCGTTCTATCCGGAGCGGGCGAGGGGACAAGAGCCCGCCAGGCCATGAACGCAGTAGATGAATTTCTTGTGCATCGGGATAAAAAACTGGTTCAGCTCCTTGATCCGCCATTCGATAAATCGGAGACGGAACCGGGTTATATTAAAGGCTATGTGCCGGGTGTGAGAGAAAACGGCGGACAATATACGCATGCGGCCATCTGGGTGGCTATGGCTTTTGCCGCATTAGGCGATAGGAAGCGCGCCTGGGATGTCATGGACATTATCAACCCGATCCATCATGCCAGATCTCCGGAAGAAGTGGAAATCTACAAAGTAGAACCCTATGTGGTTTCAGCCGACATCTATGCCCTCGCGCCGCATATCGGGCGCGGCGGATGGACATGGTTTACCGGCTCCGCCGCCTGGATGTACCGGCTGATTGTGGAGTCCCTGCTGGGTCTGTCGCTGAAGAACGGCAAAATCAGTTTTTCTCCATGCCTGCCTCACTCCTGGAATGAAATTAAGATTCACTACCGGTATGGGGAAACGCTCTATCATATCATCATCCGTCAAGCCGCCGGAACAACGGCTGTTTTGACGCTGGACGGTATGGCCATGCCCGCTGCGGAGATACAGTTAGTTGACGACCGGCAGGAGCATACGCTCGAGGTTGATATACCGCTTGTGCCGGATGAAAGTCAGTCTTCAGCCTGTTTATCCCATGCATCATCATGAACATTAGGGAAAACCTCGCGGTCGTTAGCCAGAAGCTGTTCCTGAAGCGCGATCTGTTCGCGTGTATTGAAGAGATACGCTTCCTGATCATGACGATGCGCCGCCAGGGTACGTAGCGCCGCTTCATCATACTTGATAAAGTTCTGGCCGGCGCGGGTGGCGCTATATTTGCGGAAACCCAGCTTCATCAGCACATCAACACCGAGACGCACAGAGGTGTCGAGCGATTCCCGATAAATATCCTCAATCCCCATATCCAGCAGGTCGTAGGCATCCAGGCGGCTTTTCGCACGCACCATGAGCCTCAGATCAGGAAATTCTTTTTTTATTCTTTCGACCAAACCAAAGTTGATCTCGGGAGAGTCAATAGCGGCAATCAAAATTTTTGCCCGATCCGCACCGGCGGATTTTAAAATATCCAAACGGGTGGCATCACCGTAAAAAACCGTAAAACCCATCTTTCTCAAAAGCTCCACCCGGTCCGAATCATTGTCCAGAATCGTCGCGGAAATGCCGTTGGCTCTCAGAAACCGGCCAACCGTGCTGCCAAAATGGCCAAATCCCGCGATAATCACGGGGTGCTCCCCTTCGATGACATCCGCTTCTTTTTCTCCCAAGGCCTCCTTCGTACCGAATCGCGGCAGGATCAGGCGTTCATTGATCAACAGCAAAAGCGGCGTAATGGTCATGCTGATGGCTGTGGCGCCCATCATCATATCCGTCCATGACGCTGATAGAATCTGAAGCTGGGCAATAAACGCGAACAGGACAAACGCGAATTCGCCGACCTGTCCCAGTCCTAAAGTAAATATCATGTTCTGATCAAAACTTAAGCGGGATAATTTACCGGTTGCATACAGCACGAATGATTTTATGGCGATGACGCCGCAAACCAGAGCCATGATCTGCACAGGATTGTCGATAATTAGTGTGAAATTGATGGAGGCGCCAACCGCGATGAAAAACAATCCCAGCAGGATGCCTTTAAAAGGCTCGATATCGCTTTCCATTTCATGCCGGAATTCGCTCGCGGCCAGAACCAGACCGGCCAGAAACGTCCCCAGCGCGGGGCTTAAACCCACCAGCATCATGAGGTATGCCGTTCCGATCACAATCAGTAGCGCCGCCGCGGTAAAAAGTTCCCTGAGACGAATGCGTGCGATAAAACGCAAAAAAGGCACAAAGACAAAACGGCCGATCAGAACAACGGCATTGGCCGCAATCAATAAGGTTAAGGTTTGTGCCCATCCGGGCAATCCCGTCATCAACGTAGCATGCCCGCCGGAAGGCGCTTGCGGGGTGGATGCTGCCAGAAGCGGCAAAAGTGCCAGGATCGGGATCACGGAAATATCCTGAAAAATCAGCACGGCAAAGGAGCTTCTTCCCGATTCGGTTTTGGTCAATCCTTTTTCCCTGAGCGTCTGCATGACAATCGCCGTGGACGACATGGAAAAAGCCAGGCCGCAGGCCAGCGCCGCCTGCCAGGTAAAACCAAACCAAAGCAGAGCGGCAAAGCACAAAAGCGTCGTCGTGCCCAGTTGCATAAACCCCATCCCCAGGATCAGCTTGCGCATCCTCCAGAATGTGGCCGGCTCCAGCTCCAGACCGATCAGAAAGAGCATCATCACCACGCCGAATTCGGCAAAGTGCATGATGTCCTTTCCTTCCGCGCCGATAAAACCCAGAAAGAAAGGGCCGATGATAATGCCGCCCAGCAGATAGCCCAGCACGGAACCCATTCCCAGCTTTTTGGCGATCGGCACGAAAACAACCGCGCAGGCGAGATAAATTAAAGCATCTTGTAAGAAAGCGCTGCTCATCGTTTCGTTAATCCTTCACCCGCCGGAAGCCAGTCGTTGAGATAGTTATGCGTGCAGATGGACTCCAGGGGAAGCCCGCCTGCGAC
>JANYAF010000159.1 GCA_025355175.1 Deltaproteobacteria bacterium
GAAGATCTTTATTACCGGCTGCGGTATTTTATCATTCACACTCCAGCCCTACGCGATCATCCCGATGATATCCCCATTATAGTAAAAGAAAAATGGAAAAAAATTACGAAAAACAAAGATATTCCCAGCCTTGCCGATGACCTAATTGATATGCTCTGCAATTACACATGGCCAGGAAATGTCAGAGAACTCATGATGATTCTTCATAATTTGTATGGTCTTTACAGAACCGAGACCAATTTGAAAGCTTCGCACCTTCTAAAAGTATTTGAAATTCAAGGGATTGTATTTAATAAAAATGATAGCCGGACAATGTCTGACGACGGTCTTAGAAATGTACCCATTGGCTATGCAGTTCGTAATTTGCGGCTCACCCAAGAAACAGTACATGCTGCTGAATACACCTTACTGCCATTGATCAAAGATAACCTGATGGATAAGAGCACAACAAGTGAGATTGCATTGAAATTACAGGATCAGTGCAATGATCTTGAGTATCTATGCCGCAAACCTGATCTTTTTGCACCGCAAACTTACTTGGCTATAAATCTCCTCCTATCAAACCTCAGGTATTTTCATGCAAAACTGTTGGTAAGTCCCACAGAGGCACTAAAATATTGGCACGAAAACGCAAAAAACACCATTGATGATGCACAAAAGACGGTATCAGAAGAGATAGAGACGTCACTCTATTAATCGTGTGAAGTGGAAACAGGCAACTGGCTTTTGGATGCTGGCTGATTTCTATGCTAACAAAATTTTTTTTGGCATCAAGAAGCCCTTCTTCGTCCGGTTGCATCAGTGAGGCAAGCAGCATGGTTCATTAGTGTATGAGGTATAGCATTAACGCGACAAAAGGACTTTTCCCAGCGTCATGACCTCTGCTTCCTTGGTTCCTTCGTAAAGTTCAAGTATCTTGGCATCACGATAATATTTCTGTACCTTGTACTCTTCGATGTATCCGTATCCTCCGTGAAGCTCCACTGCAAGATTGGCACAGAAAACCGCTGTCTGCCCTGCCAAGTATTTTGCCATTGCGGAGAGGTGATAATCCGGATGACCGAAATCAAGCAGCCATGCGGCCTTATATGTAATATTTCGCAGGGCCTCTACCTTGATCCACATCTCGGCAAGCTTTTGCGATGTAATCTGGAATGAACCAAGCGGCTTCCCGAAGGCAGTCCTCTCCTTACAGTATTTTACTGATTCGTCCAGACATGCCTGAGAGAGTCCCAGGCCCTGGCCCGCCACCATCACCCTTGTGGTGTCAAAAAAGTGCATGAGCTGATGGAATCCAACCCCTCTCTTGCCGATAAGGTTCTCCTTGTGAACCCTCACTTCATCGAAGGCTATTTCTGCCGTGTCGCTGGCCCGGATTCCCAACTTGCCTCTGATCTTGGTTTTCGTAACCCCCGGTGCATCGGCAGGCACGATAAACATGCTGAAGCTTTTGTGAACTTTCTGGTCCGGGTCGGTAATGGCCTGTACCACCATCCAGTCACAGATTGTGCCGTTGGTGATGAACATTTTATTGCCGTTGATCACGTAGTCTTTACCATCTTTGACCGCCCGGGTTTTGTAACCGGAGACATCCGTTCCGGCATTCGGCTCGGTATAGGCGCCGGCGCAGACTTGCACGCCTTCGCAAACAGGCGGCAGATACGTCTTTTTCTGTTCTTCCGTGCCGTAGTTGAGAATGGATTCGCAGCCAAAGCCCGATGCAACAATATTCAGGCCGATGCCCATGTCCACTTTGGATATTTCTTCCGTGATGATGGTATTACCTAAGATTCCGGCGCCGGACCCGCCGTATTCTTCCGGAATCCACGCGCCGACCAAACCGTTTTGGGCCGCCTTTACTCGAGTTTCCGGCATGTATTTCTCCTGTTCATCGCATTCCTGGGATACCGGCTTAACCTCCGCCACGGCAAATTTATAAGCCATTTCCTTCAGCATTTTCATCTCTTCTGTCAGTTCGAAATCCATATTTATTTCTCCTTTTCATCAACAATTAGACTGCGAGACGGCATGGGAAAGATCCATCTGCATATAAAACTATTATTTGTTGTAATCATAAACGCCTTTGCCTGTTTTACGTCCGAAATTTCCGGCGCGGACAAGCTTTCTTAAAATAGGCGCGGGTCTGTATTTATCGCCCAGTTCCCGGTGTAATCCCTCGACCACGCGCAATAATGTTTCATTGCCGACAAGATCAGCCAGCGCCAGCGGGCCGATTGGATGGTTGCAGCCCAACACCATGCCTTTATCAATATCCTCAGCCGAGGCCAGACCCTCATCCAGAACAAAGAAAGCCTCATTGAGCATCGTGCAGAGAATTCTGTTGACGACAAATGCCGGGGCCTCTTTGACAATGATGACGTCTTTGCCGATCTTTTTGCCCCACTCGCGGGCCGTTTCCAGCGTTTCGTCGGACGTTTGATGGCCGCGGATAATTTCCAGCAGGCGCATCACCGGAACGGGGTTGAAGAAATGTGTGCCGATAAAGCGATCCGGCCTGCCGGTTACAGCCGCCATTTCCGTAATACTCAGCCCCGATGTGTTCGTGAAAAATAAACAATGTTTGGGGACGATTTCTTCAAGTTCGGCATACACTTTTTTCTTGACGTCCATGACTTCGATCACCACTTCGACAACGATGTCCGCCCCGGCGGCCGCTTCCTTTAAATTCAGCATTGGCTTGATCCGGGAGAGAATCGCGTTCATTTGATCGGGCGTCATCTTTCCTTTTTCAACGTCACGTCCAAGATTCTTTTTAATCGTATTCATGCCGCCATCAATAAATTTTTGTTCGATATCGCGCAAAGTAACTTCGTAACCGGCCTGAGCACAAACCTGTGCAATGCCGTTACCCATTAAGCCGGCGCCCAAAACACAAACCTTCTTGATTTCCATAAAGAGCTCTCCTTGTATAATTTTATTGAGCAAAATGATTCCTGCAACTATCTTGTTCGATCAGACAAGCAGGTGAAAAACTAACAGCATCACACTACTGAAGTCAAGGGAAAACACGCAGATAAAGAATATAACGAGCGGTTGGGTATGAATTTGTTGTTACCGGCAAAGCACTGGTAAAAGGAAGAAAAGATTGCATTTGAAAGACGTATTTGAAAAATCCGGATCAGGTCAAAGAACACCCGTTCTTTTTTTATGTCCTTCGTTCGCGTTCTTTATTGACTACCGGTTCAAAATTTGCTAAGTGGCTACAAGTTTTAAAGATTCATAAATTCCGATACTAGATGTTTGACATGATTGATCTGCACACACATTCAATTTTCAGCGACGGTGAACTGATTCCG
>JANYAF010000163.1 GCA_025355175.1 Deltaproteobacteria bacterium
GTGAATGGTCTGCCAGGGTTACGTGACAGCGCTGTTCTGCGGAATTGTTATTTATATCGGTTGGTTAAGATTGCTGGCGTAGCTCAATCGGTAGAGCAGCTGATTTGTAATCAGCAGGTTGCGGGTTCAAGTCCCATCGCCAGCTCCACCCATTGTACCCAGTATCGTCAAGGAGGGGTTCCCGAGCGGTCAAAGGGAGCAGACTGTAAATCTGCCGGCGAAGCCTACGGAGGTTCGAACCCTCCCCCCTCCACCACTTTGGTATGGCGGGATGTAACCATCCGGGAACGGATGTCTATCCTTTGTAATAAGCGGGAGTAGCTCAGTGGCTAGAGCGTCAGCCTTCCAAGCTGAGGGTCGCGGGTTCGAATCCCGTTTCCCGCTCCAGGTATTTTTTTTGAATACCGGTTAAAAAGTTTAAGAGTCGTGCCCACGTAGCTCAGTTGGTAGAGCACATCCTTGGTAAGGATGAGGTCACCAGTTCAATCCTGGTCGTGGGCTCCAGTGAAGGAGAATTATGAGAAATAATATTATTTTAGCTTGTACGGACTGTAAGCAGAGAAATTATACGACGACGAAAAATAAGCGTACCATGCAAAACCGCTTGGAAATGAAAAAATATTGCAAGTTTTGCCGTGGACACAAACTGCACAGGGAAACGAAATAGTTAAAATTCGGATAGGCCAGTAGCTCTAATGGATAGAGCGCCGGACTCCAAATCCGGATGCTGGGGGTTCAAGTCCCTCCTGGCCTGCCAGTTTTCCCGAAAAAGGGCTGATGATATGGAAAAAATAAAGTTGATCATGAATAAGGCAGTACAGTTTGTTTCCCAGGCGAAGGCTGAGTTAAAAAAGGTCACCTGGCCGAGCCGGAAACAAACATTAGCTTCCACCGGGGTTGTCATTGTTATTGTTGCGATTATGGCTCTTTATTTGGGAATTATTGATTTAATTCTCGCAAAATTAGTCAAATTTATTTTAGGTTAACTTCATGGCTTTTAAATGGTACGTCGTACATACTTATTCGGGATTTGAGAATAAGGTAAAGATGAGCCTTCAAGAAAGAATTGAACTGGCCGGTGCTCAGGATTGTTTTTCCGATATTCTTATCCCGGAAGAAGATGTTGTGGAGTTGATTTCGGGAGAGAAGAAAACATCCAAACGCAAGTTTTTTCCAGGGTATATTCTGGTGCGTATGGAAATGAGCGATGAAAACTGGCATATCGTCAAAAACACGCCGAAAGTAACCGGTTTTATCGGCAGCAAGGATAAGCCGTCACCGATTCCGGACAAAGACGTTGAGAATTTGAAGATAAGAATTGATGAAGGGACCCTTAAGCCGAAACCCAAATTTAAGTTTGATGTCGGTGATCATGTCAAAATTATTGATGGCCCTTTTACCAATTTTGATGGGGTCATTGATGAGGTCCGACCCGAAAAAAGCAAACTCAGGGTGATCGTCAGTATCTTCGGCCGTCCGACACCGGTGGAATTGGATTTCATCCAGGTCATGCAAGGATAAGTGATTTCAAGGCGCAAGGTTAAAGCCTAAAAAATTTTTAGATCAGGTGATTGTTATGGCAAAAAAAGTAATTGCGAATATTAAATTGCAGATTAAAGCGGGGAAGGCGACACCATCACCCCCGATCGGACCTGCGTTAGGACAACACGGCGTTAATATTATGGAGTTTTGCAAGGCCTACAATGCTTTGACGCAAAATCAGGAAGGGATGATTGTTCCCGTCGTGATTACGGTTTACGCGGATCGGTCATTTACCTTCATCACCAAAACGCCGCCCGCTTCCGTCTTGCTCAAACAGGCGGCCAAAGTCGCCAAAGGTGCGGCTGATCCCAAGAGGGAAAGAGTGGGAACCGTCACGGCCAAGCAGGTTCAGGACATCGCGCAGTTGAAATTCAATGATTTGAACGCCGTGGATATCGAAGGTGCGGTCAAGATTATTGCCGGTACGGCAAGGTCAATGGGAATTGAAATAGCAGGTTAATAAAGACGAGGTTTTATCATGTTAAGACGAGGCAAACGCATAATAGCTGCGAAAGCTAAGGTTGAGCCGACCAGGCGCTATACGCTTAAAGAGGCTACGGAAATGATTGTATCCATGGTTGGGGCCAAATTTGACGAGACGGTGGATGCCGCCGTCCGTTTAGGCGTTAACCCGGCACATGCCGATCAGATGGTTCGGGGCAGTGTTGTTCTTCCCAATGGTCTGGGCAAAACGGTGCGAGTGCTGGTTTTTGCCAAGGGCGATAAAGAAAAAGAAGCGTTGGAAGCCGGAGCGGATTTGGTCGGCAGCGACGAAATCATTGAGAAAATTAAAGGCGGCTGGTTGGACTTTGATCGCGTGATCGCAACCCCGGACATGATGGGGTCCGTGGGCAAGATTGCTAAAATTTTAGGTCCGCGTGGTTTGATGCCCAATCCCAAAGTTGGAACGGTAACGTTTGATCTTGCCAATGCCGTGAAAGAGCTGAAGGCCGGCAAAGTGGAATTTCGTGTGGAAAAAGCGGGTATCGTTCATTCGCCGGTCGGTAAAGTTTCTTTTGGCGCTGAAAAATTAAGCGAAAATGTCAATGCGCTTTTGGAAATCATCATCAAGTTGAAACCGGCATCCAGCAAGGGAACTTATATTAAGAGTATTGCAATATCCAGCACCATGGGTGCGGGCGTGCGAATTGATCCTCTGGATATTAAGAGCGCAAGTTAAAACAATAAATACGAATTCGCGCCGCGAATGAGTAGCAGTAGTATAGGTCGAAGACAGCAGGTACGGAAGTTTAAACGGAAGATGGCCTGCCGAGACTCGTGGGATAGAAAATGGTTACTGAATTCTTCGAGGTAATTATTTTTCGAGAAACGGGGATCGGCTTTGGGCGGATAAACCGTTTTCTATTCTGTATGTGGCTAGATTCTCCGGCCTCAAGTAAAAAATAATTTTGAAAGGAGGCTGATATATTGGATAGGAGAACAAAAGAACAAATTGTATCCGAGCTTCAGGAGAAACTCAAGCAGGCCAATCTGGGCGTTTTGACCAGCTTCAACGCGATGACCGTTTTAAAAATGGAAGCCCTGAGAAACGTATTGCGTAAGAACGATGCTGAATTGAAAGTTGTTAAAAATACCCTTTTGGGCATTGCCTCGAAAGAGACTGACTTCCAAATTCTTTCGGATCATTTCAAATGGCCTGTTGCCGTTGTCTTAAGCTATAAAGACCCGGTAGCACCGACGAAAGCTTTGATTGAATTCGCCAAGAAAAACCCTGAACTGGAAATTAAAGTCGGGGTGCTTGACGGGAAGCTGTTAACGAAATCGGATCTTACCGCTTTGGCCGAATTACCCAGCCGGGAAGTTCTCTTGGGAAAACTGGTTTCAGTCATGGCGGCTGTGCCGACTTCGTTTGTCACTGTTTTGAGCGGTGTTCCGAGGAGCTTTGTGCAAGTGCTCAACGCCTATTGCGATAAGAAAAAAACTTTAAACTAATAAAATACATACTTAAAGAGGAATAGAAAAATGGCTGATCAAATAACGAAAGAAGATGTCGTCACCTTTATTGCAAACATGACCGTGCTGGAGCTTTCCGCTCTGGTGAAAGAACTGGAAGAAAAGTTCGGTGTATCCGCTGCTGCCCCCATGATGGCCGCTATGTCGGGTGTTGGCGCAGCGCCTGCTGCCGTAGTTGAAGAGCAGACAGAGTTCAATGCTGTTCTCACCAGTTTCGGTGCTGAAAAGATTCAGGTTATTAAAGTCGTTCGTGCAATTACAGGTTTAGGCCTGAAAGAAGCCAAGGATTTAGTGGAAGGCGTACCAAAGGCGATTAAAGAAGCCGTCACGAAAGACGAAGCAGCTGATATCAAGAAGAAAATTGAAGAAGTGGGCGGGACTGTCGAGATTAAGTAATATAATCTCTTATTTTATTTAAGGATATTATGGGCGACTTTAGAAAAAATTTTGGCCGTGTAAAGCAAATACAGGATATTCCCAATCTGATTGAAATCCAGACACGATCTTATGAAAAGTTCCTGCAAGCCGACGTGCCGCTGGCAAAAAGGCGCAACATCGGCTTGCAGGGCGCTTTCAAGAGCGTTTTCCCCATTTCGGATTTCAGTGGAAAATGTTCGCTGGAGTTTGCCAGCTATAAGATTGGTCATGTCCGGTATGATATGAAGGAGTGTATTCAGAAGGACATGACTTATGCTGCTCCTTTAAAAATTGTGGTCAGACTGGTGGTGTTTGATACCGACCGTCTCGCCGACGGCAAGATCAATCGTGAAGCGGCTGAGACTAAGCCGATCCGCGATATTAAAGAGCAGGAAATTTACTTCGGTGAAATTCCGCTCATGACGGAAAACGGCACGTTTATCGTCAACGGATCGGAGCGGGTGATTGTCAGTCAGTTGCACCGGTCGCCCGGTATCTTTTTTGATCATGATAAAGGGAAGACGGTTGCTTCCGGCAAACTGATTTATTCGGCGAGAGTGATTCCTATTCGGGGTTCATGGCTGGATCTGGAGTTTGATTCCAAGGATCTGCTCTATGTTAGGATCGACCGCCGTCGGAAAATGCCGGTCACCATTCTGTTGAAGGCCATGGGCAATTCGACGGAATTTATCTTAAACTATTTTTACAATATTGAAAAAATAACCATCGAAGGCGAAAAGATTTATTTTGCGGTTGACGATTCTCTGTCCGGGCAAAAGGCGCCGGAAGATATTAAATATCCGAAAAGCGATGAAGTCATCGTTAAAAAAGGCCGCAAACTCACCAAACCGCTGCTCAAGAAAATTTTGGATGCCGGGATTAAGCGCGTGGCTATTAAAGAAGCGGATTTGACAGGGAAGGTTCTTTCATCGGATGTTCATGATCCTAGGACCGGAGAGATTCTTTTTCGCTGTAATGAAGTGTTACCGTTAAATGGACTCGAAATCGCCGAGGAGAAGGGCGTCAAAGAATTAAAGTTCATTCACATTGATGAAGACCTTGATAACGCCTCCATTCGTGACACGTTGCTGATGGATCGCATCGATACCGCAGAAGATGCAATTATGGAGATATACCGAAGGCTTCGCCCAAGCAATCCTCCCACGCCGGAGACCGCAGCGAAGTTTTTCAACAGCCTCTTTTTTGAGCCGGAAACCTACGATTTATCGGATGTCGGCCGCGCGAAGATGAACTATAAGCTGCGATTGAATGTTTCAACCGATTTAACTGTGTTGCGGAACGAAGATATTCTGGCATCCGTTAAGTATCTCATTGATTTGAAAAACGGCACCGGCGAGTGCAGTGTTGATGATATCGACCACCTGGGGAACCGCCGCGTGCGTTCCGTAGGCGAACTCATTGAAAATCAGTACCGCATTGGTCTGGTGCGCATGGAGCGCGCCATTAAAGAAAAAATGAGTCTGCAGGATATCGAAACCATGATGCCGCACGATCTCATCAATGCCAAACCAGTGTCGGCGGTGGTTAATGAATTTTTCGGTTCCAGCCAATTGTCCCAGTTTATGGATCAGACCAATCCGCTGTCGGAAGTCACGCATAAGCGCCGTTTATCCGCTCTGGGACCGGGTGGTTTGACGCGGGAGCGCGCCGGATTTGAAGTCCGCGACGTTCATCCGACGCATTACGGCCGCATCTGTCCTGTCGAAACACCGGAAGGTCCGAATATCGGCTTGATTGTGTCACTCAGCACTTACGCGCGTGTTAATGAATTTGGCTTCATAGAAACACCCTACCGCTTGGTCGAAAATGGCAAGGTGCTGCAAGATGTGAAATTTATGACAGCCATCGAGGAAGAAAATCAGATTATTGCGCCGGCAGACCGGCCGCTCGATAAAAAAGGTAAATTTGAAGAAGAACTCATTTCGGCTAGAAAAGGCGACGATTTTCTTTCGGTGATGCCGGAAGATATCAACATGATGGATGTCGCTCCCAATCAGCTCGTTTCCGTGGCCGCGGCTCTCATTCCGTTTTTGGAGCATGATGACGCCAACCGCGCGCTCATGGGATCCAACATGCAGCGTCAGGCTGTGCCGCTGATGTGTCCCGAAGTGCCTGTAGTCGGCACGGGGATGGAAGCCATTGTTGCCCGCGATTCCGGCGCTGTTGTGGTGGCTAAGCGGCCGGGTGTTGTCGAAAGTGTCGATGCTTCGCGCATCGTGATTCGCGCCGATAAGCCGGAAGAGGATGGCCTGGATACCGGTGTGGACATTTATACCTTATCCAAGTACCAGCGCTCCAATCAGGACACCTGCTTTAACCAGAAACCCATTATTGCCGTTGGTGATCGTGTCCGGAAGAGGGATATTCTGGCTGATGGTCCTGCGACAGATAATGGCGAACTGGCCCTGGGGCGCAACGTAATGGTTGCCTTCATGTCCTGGGGTGGATACAACTACGAAGACTCCATTCTGGTCAGTGAAAGAATCGTCAAGGAAGATGTTTACACATCCATTCATATTGAAGAGTTTGAAACCATGGCCCGTGACACCAAACTGGGCAAGGAAGAAATAACACGGGATATTCCCAATGTTGGCGAGGAAGCGCTTCGTAACCTCGATGAAAGCGGGATCATCCGCATCGGCGTCTCCGTAAAGCCGGGAGATATCCTGGTCGGCAAGATCACGCCCAAAGGTGAAACACAGTTATCCGCTGAGGAAAAACTCCTTCGGGCGATTTTTGGCGAGAAAGCCAGCGATGTGCGAGACACATCTTTGCGTGTCCCGCCCGGTGTTGAAGGGACCGTTATTGACGCCAAGATTTTCACGCGTAAAGGCGCTGACAAAGATTTGCGTTCACAGGCGATTGAAGAAGACGCGATTGAGCAGTTGACGAAGGATCATGATGATGAAATCCGTATTCTGGCGGAATCCATCAAGAAGGATATCGCGAAACTGGTGATCGGTAAGATAGCAGCAGGCAAAATTGTCGACGTGAAAAAGAAGACGCTTCTGAAAAAAGGCGATAAAATAACCAAAGAAATCTGGTTGGATATTCCTTTCACGTATTGGAAGGAAATTACCCTTGCTGAAAATGACGGTTCGGAAGAAAAACTGACGAATCTGCTTTCTATGATGGAAAGAAAAATAGATTTTGTTAAAGCGCATTTTGAAGAAAAGCTCGATAAAATTAAAGCCAGCGATGAGCTGCCGCCCGGTGTCATCAAGATGGTGAAAGTCTATATTGCTATTAAAAGGAAACTGTCCGTGGGCGATAAAATGGCGGGCCGTCACGGCAATAAAGGTGTTTTATCCAGGATTCTTCCGGAAGAAGACATGCCCTATTTTGCGGATGGTTCAACGGTCGATATCATTCTCAATCCGCTGGGCGTTCCGTCTCGAATGAACGTCGGCCAAATTCTCGAAACACATTTAGGCTGGGCGGCAAAATCAATCGGTGAAGGGTTAAATGAATTACTGGAAAAGAACCATAATCTGAATGCGATCAAAACCGAATTGAAAAAAACGTATTCTTCCCCCGAATTTGATGAATTTATGGAAAAAGCATCTGCGGAAGATGTCAAGCGATTTGTCAGCCGCCTGAAAAAGGGCATGCTGGTGGCCAGTCCCGTTTTTGACGGCTGTCCCGAATCCCAGATCCGCAAATTGCTGGATACGGCGGGGTTACCTGAAACCGGCCAGTCTTTATTATTTGACGGCCGCACCGGCGAACCATTTGATCAGGAAGTGACCGTTGGTATCATTTACATGCTGAAACTGCATCATCTAGTTGATAATAAAATTCACGCCCGTTCCATCGGGCCCTATTCACTGGTCACACAGCAACCTTTGGGTGGCAAGGCACAATTCGGCGGTCAGAGACTGGGAGAAATGGAAGTTTGGGCCATGGAAGCCTACGGTGCTTCTTATGCTCTGCAGGAATTCTTAACAGTCAAGTCTGACGACGTTGCCGGGCGGACGAGGATTTATGAATCTATCGTCAAAGGTGAGCATACATTCGAGCCGGGGCTTCCGGAATCCTTTAATGTGTTAGTGAAGGAACTTCAGAGTCTCGGATTAGACGTGGAATTGATTGAAGAAGGATAAACTTCCAAATTTTACTTAAGTTTTTTAATAGTAGGAGAATAATCTGTGGAAGACGTTTTCAGTTATTTTGAAAAACCAAGAAATCCGATCAGATTCAATGCAATGAAGATTTCGATCGCCTCGCCGGAAAAAATTATTTCCTGGTCCAACGGCGAAGTTAAAAAGCCGGAGACGATCAATTACCGGACATTCAAGCCGGAGCGCGACGGTCTTTTCTGCGCGAAGATATTCGGGCCGGTGAAAGATTATGAATGTCTTTGCGGCCGATATAAGCGCATGAAGCACCGTGGTGTTGTGTGTGAAAAGTGCGGTGTCGAAGTCATTCAATCCAAAGTTCGCCGCGAGCGAATGGGGCATATTACGCTGGCCACGCCGGTTGCTCATATCTGGTTTTTGAAGAGTTTGCCCAGTCGTATCGGCAATGTGATGGACCTGACGCTCAAAGAACTGGAAAAAGTTCTCTACTTTGAGTCCTGGATCGTACTGGATCCGAAAGACACACCGCTCAAAAAACAAGAGCTCCTCACGGATGAAGAATATCTTGAGGCGAAAGAACAATACGGAGAAACCGGATTTGTCGCGGGAATCGGCGCTGAAGCCGTGCGACAGCTGCTCGAAGAAATTAATCTGGAAAAGCTCTACGAAGAACTCCGTGCGGAAGTGGTCACATCGATCTCCGATACCAAAAAGAAAAAAATTGTCAAACGACTCAAAGTAGTTGAAGCGTTGCGCAAGTCCGGCAATAAGCCTGAATGGATGGTTTTAACGGTCCTGCCGGTTATTCCACCTGATCTGAGACCGCTGGTTCCGCTCGACGGTGGACGGTTTGCCACGTCTGATCTCAACGATTTGTATCGACGCGTCATTAATAGAAATAACCGTTTGAAGCGTCTCCAAGAACTCAACGCACCGGAGATTATTATTCGCAACGAAAAGCGCATGTTGCAGGAAGCAGTCGATGTCCTTTTTGACAATGGTCGCCGCGGTCGGGCGATTACCGGAACCAATAAGAGACCGCTGCGTTCCCTGTCGGATATGCTCAAAGGCAAGCAGGGACGTTTCCGTCAGAACCTGCTGGGAAAGCGCGTGGACTATTCCGGCCGCTCGGTTATTACCGTTGGTCCCGATTTAAGATTGCATCAGTGCGGTCTGCCCAAAAAAATGGCGCTCGAACTTTTCAAGCCCTTTGTCTATAACCGCCTGTTGGAAAAAGGGTATGTTACTACGGTGAAGAGCGCCAAGAAAATGGTTGAAAGAGAAACGGCCGAAGTATGGGATGCCGTAGATGAAGTTGTTCGCGAATACCCGGTCATTCTGAACCGCGCGCCCACGCTGCACCGCCTGGGTATGCAGGCTTTTGAGCCGGTGTTGATTGAAGGAAAGGCGATTCGTCTGCATCCGCTGGTGTGTACCGCTTTTAACGCTGACTTTGACGGTGACCAGATGGCCGTGCACGTGCCTCTGTCTGTTGAAGCGCAGACGGAAGCGCGCGTGCTTATGATGTCCACGAACAACATTTTGTCTCCTGCCAACGGTAAACCGATCATTATTCCCAGTCAGGATATCGTTTTAGGAATTTATTATATGACGCGGGTGAAGAAGGACGTAAAGGGCGAAGGAATGATTTTTTCCGGACCCGAAGAAGTTCGCTCAGCCATTGATGCCGGCGCTATTGATTTACATGCGCGGATTAAAGTGCGCATTGATTCCGAATTGAAGGAAACGACAGCCGGACGCATTATTCTTTATGAAATCATTCCGGAGGAAATCGGCTTTGATGCGGTCAATAAGCTGATGAACAAAAAGGAACTGGCCAATCTGATTGACTATTGTTATCGCCTCTGTGGGGATAAGACAACGGTTCTTCTGGCTGACCGCCTGAAAGACCTGGGCTTCAAATATGCCACCATCTCAGGCTTGTCGTTTGCCGTAGGCAACATGATTATTCCTGAAAATAAGAAAAGTATTGTTTTGCAGGCCGACAAGGATGTGCTGAAAATTCAAAAACAATACATGGACGGCTTGATTACCGATGGTGAACGTTACAATAAAGTTATCGACATCTGGGCGCAGGCCACTGAAAAAATCGCCTCGGAAATGTTGACCGGCATCAGTACGGAAGAAGTTGCAGGTCACGACGGCAAGAAACGCAGAATTGAAAGTTTCAATCCGATATACATGATGGCCGATTCCGGCGCCCGTGGCTCGGGGCAGCAACTCAGGCAATTGGCCGGTATGCGCGGTTTGATGGCCAAACCTTCCGGGGAAATTATCGAGACGCCGATCACGGCGAATTTCCGTGAAGGCTTGACGGTGCTCCAATATTTTATTTCAACGCACGGTGCCCGCAAGGGTCTGGCGGATACGGCTTTGAAGACAGCTAATTCCGGTTATCTGACCAGACGCCTGGTGGATGTGGCGCAGGACTGCATCATTACCGAGCAGGATTGCGACACCGTTGACGGGCTCTATGTGTCGGCGTTGATGGAAGGCGGTGAAATGATTGAAACCGCCGGAGAGCGTGTGTTGGGTCGTGTAGCTTTGCGGGAAATTAAGGATCCTTTTACTGATGAAGTAATTGTGAAAGCCAATGAAGCCATTGATGAAGCCCTGGCCGAGAAAATCGACCGTGCTGGTGTCGAGAGGGTTAATATCCGTTCCGTTTTAACGTGTCGTGCCAAGCACGGTGTTTGTGCCATGTGTTATGGCCGCGATCTGGCCCATGGCCACATTGTGAACATCGGTGAAGCCGTCGGCATTGTTGCCGCGCAATCTATCGGCGAGCCCGGTACACAGCTGACCATGCGAACGTTCCATATCGGTGGTACGGCAAAGTTTGACGAGCATTCCACGCTCGAGGCACGTCATGATGGTTTGATAAAGTTTGTTAACTTGAATACGGTGAAAACCCGAGAAAACGATTATGTGGTTATGAATCGTCATGGTGAAGTTCATGTTCTCGATGAGCAAAATCGTAGCCGCGGTAAATACACCGTGCCTTATGGTGCTCACCTCAAGGTAAGCGATAACAGCAAGGTCAAACGCGGGCAGCTGATTGCCGAATGGGATCCTTTCTCCATACCGATTCTGTCGGAAGTGGATGGTATCATCAAATACGGTGATATCATTGAAGGAAAAACAATGCAGGAACAGGTTGATGAAGTCACTGGTTTGTCCCGTAAAGTTATTGTCGAATTCAAAGGTGGCGATTTAAGGCCACGCGTTTCCCTTAAAGACAGTAAGGGAAAAACAGCTAAACTGGCCAGTACAAATTCGACAGCCCGTTATTTTCTGTCGGTTGGTGTCAATATTGTTGTTTCCGAAGGAGACGCAGTGCGAGCAGGCGATATTCTGGCAAAGATTCCTCGCGAAACAACAAAAACGAAAGATATTACAGGTGGTTTGCCGAGAGTTGCTGAATTATTTGAGGCGCGCAAACCCAAAGATTTTGCCGTGATCAGCGAAATTGACGGTATTGTCGCTTTCGGAAAAGATGCCAAGGGCAAACGTAAAATCATTGTTACGCCGGAAATTGGTGAAGAAAAAGAGTACCTGATTCCTAAAGGCAAGCATATCAGCGTTCAGGAGGGTGATCGGGTGACCCCTGGCGACGCTTTAATGGATGGCGTGAATAACCCCCATGACCTTTTAGCGATCAAGGGCGAAAAAGAGTTGGCCAGATACCTGGTCGATGAAGTTCAGGAAGTTTATCGTTTGCAAGGTGTTAAAATTAATGATAAGCATATGGAAGTTATTGTCCGCCAGATGCTCCGTCGAGTCCGGATAACCGATCCAGGTGACGCCGTTTTTATCGCCGATGAGCAGGTTGAACGTTACCGATTCCAGGAAGAAAACGATAAGGTGATAGCTCAGGGTGGGCGGCCTGCTATTGGGGATCCATTATTGCTGGGGATTACCAAAGCATCGCTCAGTACTCAGAGTTTCATATCGGCTGCTTCATTCCAGGAAACGACCCGAGTGCTGACTGAAGCATCGCTTTCCGGTAAAACAGACTACTTGCGAGGCCTCAAAGAAAACGTCATTATGGGTCGTTTAATACCCGCAGGGACCGGCTTGGTAATGTATCGTAAGCTGGGCATTAAGGTGGAAGCTGACGATGTGGAAGCGATTGCAGAATAAATGAAAAAAAAGAAGAAATTGCTTGACAGAAGAGGCTTGAATTGATAGTTACCGCAGATTTGCTGCTGTTTACAAAATGCAGCGAAACGTTCCGGAGGAGAAATGCCGACAATTAATCAACTGGTTCGCAAAGGCAGAACCCAAATTAAAAGAAAAACAAACGCTCCGGCTTTGGCCGGTTCACCCCAACGCCGAGGGGTGTGTGTTAGAGTTTATACGACAACACCTAAAAAGCCGAATTCGGCTTTGCGTAAAGTGGCCAGAGTGAGACTGACCAGCGGCTATGAAGTATCATCCTATATCCCTGGTATCGGTCACAACCTGCAGGAACATTCGGTTGTTCTGGTTCGCGGCGGAAGAGTGAAGGATTTGCCCGGCGTAAGATATCATATCGTCAGAGGCACTCTGGATGCTGTTGGTGTTGCTGACCGCAAAAAGAGTCGATCAAAATACGGGGCTAAAAAGCCCAGCTAAACGAAGGACAGGAAAATGCCTAGAAGACGCGAAGTTGAAAAAAGGGAAGTTTTGCCGGATCCCAAATATAACAATAAACTGGTTGCTAAGTTCGTGAACTCTTTGCTAAAAAGAGGGAAAAAGAGTGTTGCGGAAAGTATTTTATACGGCGCTTTTGACATCATTGAAAAGAAAGTCAAGGAGCAGCCGGTTGAATTTTTCGAAAAGGCCGTCAATAACGTAAAACCGGTTATTGAAGTAAAGTCACGGCGGGTGGGTGGTTCAACCTACCAGGTGCCGACGGAAGTTATGCCGGCCAGGCGCACTGCTTTGGCTATCCGTTGGTTGATTTCAAATGCCCAGGAGCGCACCGAAAAAACCATGCGTGAAAAACTGGCGGCTGAATTAATCGACGCGGCAAATAATCGAGGCGGCGCCGTCAAAAAAAGAGAAGCTGTGCATAAAATGGCGGAGGCGAATAAGGCCTTTGCGCACTATAAATTTTAAAAGAATTGTAAATTAAACGACAAGGCAACCAACCATACAAAGTTAAGGAGGAAAGGTGAGATGGCAAAGAAAAAATTTGAAAGGACTAAGCCGCATTTAAATATAGGAACAATCGGTCACGTGGATCACGGCAAGACCACATTAACAGCAGCAATTACCAAGCAGCTGGCGAAAAAAGGTTTTGCGGAATTCCGAGCTTTTGATTCTATTGATAATGCTCCGGAAGAAAAGGAACGTGGTGTTACCATCAATATCTCTCACGTAGAATATGAGACGGAAACAAGACATTACGCTCACGTGGACTGCCCGGGGCATGCCGACTATATCAAAAACATGATTTCCGGCGCTGCTCATATGGATGCAGCTATTCTGGTTGTGGCCGCTTC
>JANYAF010000208.1 GCA_025355175.1 Deltaproteobacteria bacterium
ATGGCGGCCCGCGTCCTTAACGAGAACCTGGATGTGGAATGGGTTCCCCCGTGGAAGCGGCCCTTTTGGAATCCAAAAGAGACATTAAAGAAGGCAAATTTATTAAAGAGTCCGTGGAAAAACATATCAAGAGAATAACGCATGGCTGAAATTTTATATACAGACAGCTATGTGAAACGGGCCAAAAAATTTATCAAAAAACATCCGGAATTGTTGTCGCAATACGAAAAAACATTAAAACTTCTAGAAATTAATCCCAACCATCCTTCTTTACGATTGCATAAACTGCATGGAAAGTTATCAAAACTATATTCAGTCTCCATAAACATTTCTTACCGGATTTCTATGATTTTCCTGATTGAGGATGATAAAATCATTCCCATTGATCTCGGTAGCCATGACGAAGTTTATCAATGAGTTCTGGATGACGGCTTCCGCCGGCATTACAGCGCGTTTTGCGCCATTCCTCTGAATCTTCGGCCTTCGGTCTTCAGCCTCGTGCCCCATTCAGGGGGTCAGTCTAAAAGCCTTCAGCCTTTTTCAAACTCTTTCCATCGTCACAATCTTGTTTCTGGCGTTGAGGTCGGATACCAGTTCCCGAATATAGACCATCCTCATCGGTTCGCCCCGGATGAGGTCGGCAACCTGGTTGGGATTAATGGCTGTTCCCACAATCAAGTGAATATCATCCGCCGCCATAAAGTAGCGAGCCAGTCTTGTTGCGGCGTCGTTGTCTTTGGGCAGATCATGAATGGTCTTGGCGCCGCGCATAATCTCAAGAGCCATGCCGATCGTTAATATGCCTTCCGTCACCAGGTTAATGCCTTTGATCGAGGCGGTGGGCGGCGAACCTTTTTTCTTAGGCTCCTCACTGGTTCGCTTCCACGGGGGAACCCATTCCACATCCAGGTTCTCGTTAAGGACGCGGGCCGCCATCTGAGCCGTGCTGCCGCCGCAGATGATTTTATCCCCTTCGGCGGCCATCAGGCGGGAAACCGCAAAGTCGTCCATGTCCTTGTTGGTGGGCGGCCCGGTCAGCACGCAAACGGAAATCGCGGGACGCACTTTCATGCAGATGACGGTGGAATCATCCCCCGGTTTATCACTGTAAAGTTTCATGCAGGTTTTGGACAGCGCTTCGGTCAGTTTCACAGTATCCACGCCGGTTTGCACAAAACGTTGCACGGCAGTGGCCACATTTTTCCATCCCCAGCCCATGCGATAGATGCCGCCCAATCCAGCATGTGTGTAGCCGTCGCTGATTAAAACCATGTAGTCGTTTTCAAAAAGTTCAAAATGCGCTTCCTGGATGGTTCGACCATTCACCTGACGCTCTTCCATGTAAGGCATGAACAGCGCGTTGTCCCGGATGAGAATCAACGGCGGCGAATCAAATAAAACCAGATTGGCATCCCAGCCGTTGTTGACGATCAATACCGCGAAGGTGGCGTAGGCCAGCTTGCGCACCGAACATTCCGGAAGCGTTTCTACCAGCGTCTGCATGACATCTTCCACCGTGCCGCCGGCTTCAAACATCCGGGCGGCGATTTCAGCGGTGAGCGATGACAGGATGCTGGCCTTGACGCCGCTGCCCAAACCGTCGGACAGAACCGCCACAAAGGAATCCGGTTTCGTGCGGATAATGACCGCGTCGCCGCACAGTTCCTCACCGGCTTTATTGAGACTCAGCCAGTTGCATTCGACCAGTTGTCTCACTTTGTTTCATCCTCTTCCAGTAGTTTGGCCAGATGCGATACGATCATCTTGCTTTCCGCCGTGGTTTCACCTAAAAGATGGGCGATTTCATGGGCAACGCGCATTTGCTTGCGTACGACTTCACGGGTCTGTTCCAGGGTCTGCGACCGCAGCTCGAGGAATTTCTTTTTCTGACTTTCATGTTCCGTGATGTCGCGCATGATGGCGACCAGAAGCGACTGGCCTTCTACCCGCACGATATTCTGCTCCGCGACGATGGCGTCATTGATCCGCCGGATTTTGCCGATTACAGGTTTTCCCGTGTCGCGCACGGCCACAAAATCGTCATAGAGGGGAATCAGCCTTGAGATATGTTTGCCTTTCACATCCGCAAGCGGGCAGCTGAAAAGGTGCTCCGCGGAAGGAGACATATCCTGAATGCCCAGGTGGTTGTCCAGGATGAGGATGGAGTTGGGGGAAACATCCATGACGACCTGGCGCAGAGATTCGGCGCGGCTGCGCATATAGGGAATGCACATGGTGACTTCCGCCATGCCCCGCAGTGTGGCAATGGCTTTTTCGCGGCAGCTCCCATAGCCGCAGGCGCCGCAATTGAGTTCGTCGTCTTTTGTGTACTTGTTGACGCGGCGTAAAACATCCTGAATCTCTTGTTCGGTGAACTCCGGGATGGGTTCTTTCCGGTTGATATAAGCGCGGGACAGATCCGGCCAGTTTTCGCGGGCAACTAGGGCATAGGCCGGCCGGTGCTGATGGTATTCAATAATCTTCTGGCGAGCCGAGTAGATGCCGCCTTCGAGATCGGCCATAGCCGGGCCGTTAATACAACCGCCGGTGCACGCCATTAATTCTACCAGCGACGCGTTTAACTGACCAGCCCGGATATCACTCAGAATATTCTGACAGGTTTCCAGGCCACTGGCGACGATCAGCGAGTTGTTCAGCATATCGGTGCTTAGCCCCGCCGTTCCGATCAGACCTCCTTCCACCGGAAAAAGACGCGCGTCCACCGAGGATGAGGGTTCAGTATCATTGTCGGTTGCCTGAAAGGCGATTCCCGCTTCTTTAAACCAATCGGCCAGTCCCCGGAACGTCATGGCCGCCGAAACCACACCCGCTTCCGACTCGTCGAGTATTTCCAGCTTCTTCGCAATACAGGGACCGATGAAAACGATATACGGGGTAGCCCCGTACCCATATTTTTGGACAAGCAGGCGGCCGTGCGCGATCATCGGCGAGACAATGGGCGCCAAATGAGGGATTAAATCAGGATAATACTTCTCAACGATATTAATGATCACCGGGCAGGCGGATGCAATCACAGGCCATCGATCCGGCATTTGCTCTACATAATCGCGATGAGCGAGGCCGATGATTTCGGCTCCGACGGCGGTTTCTTCTACCGCATAAAAGCCCAATTGCTTGAGCGCCGTTTCCATTTCAGAAAAATGATGGAAACCGAAATAGGCGGGTGCGGACGGCGCAACCGATGCGATGACTTTCCGTCCTTCTTCTAACGCTTGTTTTACATCCGGGGTTGCACTGTGAACGTCTTTGGCTTTTTGCGGACAGGTGCGGATGCAGGTTCCGCAAACGATGCACAACTCAGGCACCACCTGTGCCTGGCCGTCGTGAACGCGAATGGCTTTGACATCACAATGGCGCACGCAGCGGTAACAATCGCGGCAGCGGGCCGGGTTGGTGATAATGACGGGTTCATTCATCATGAACTTTCCTTTCCGTAATCGGAGTGGCCGGAGAATCATTGTTGTTATGCGGCATGAGTTTGGTTTTAATCCGAGGAACAACTTCCCTGTAAAAAAAAGCTTCCGCCTGTTCAGGGTGGATGCCACTGAATTCCTGATCGCCCACGCGTACGGAAACGCCTTTGGAGCAGGCGTCCATGCAGAAAGCGCCGACAATATCGACCAATCCTTCGAGTTTTTCCTTTTCGATCAGCCGGAATAATTCCGAGGCTAATTCATCGGATCCTCGCAAGCTACACGAACTGCCGACGCAAATCGTTATTAAAAGCATTTTATTTTCCCGCTTCTTCCGCTCCGATCAGCGGCATCAGATGGACATCGATGAAAGCCCCTGCCTGATCCAGATGATCAACGGAAATGATTTTATTGCCGATAGCCACATTGGGTCCGCCTTCGCACTGTCCCGTGCAGAAACGCGCCTTAACGCGGAACCGGTCCGTCAGTCCCCGCCGTCTTAATTCGGCGGATAATCCTTCCAGCAGTTTCCAGGAACCCTTGATATAACAATTGGTGCCGATACACACACCGACATCCACCACGGGCAAATCTTGTTGTGCTGTTTCTTCCTTAATGTCCTGCACACGCATGGAACGGCGCTTGTAGGTCGTATGCAGGGCATGATGGGACGTTTCGCTGTCCGGTTCGCCCAGCCAGTTCGTATAAATATCCTGAACGGAAGGATTATCCTGACTGGTGCGGATTGAAGATTCCTGATCCAGGCGATAGAGGACTTCCAGGCGCTGTTCCGTGTCGCTTTTCAAAAGCGGGGCGGGATTGCCGGAGCCGTTGATGCAGCCGCCGGGACAGGCCATCACTTCAATCAAGTCATACGGGGCGTCACCCGCTCTCATCCGGTCGATCAGTTTTTGTGCATTCTGCAGACCACTCACCACGGCCAGTCTTACCTGGGAGTCGCCCAGGGCAATGTTTGTTTCTTTGACGCCCTGAAGTCCGCGGACGCCTTCATAGTTGAAGCTTTCCATTCGTTTGCCCATGACGCGTTCCGCGGCGAGACGGAGCGCAGCTTCGGCCACACCACCGCTGGCGCCGAAAATAATCCCCGCGCCGGACACCTTTCCGAAGAAAGCATCCACCGGCATCGGCTTAACCTTGCGCGGATCGATATTTTTTTCTCCCAGCATGGTCATCACATCCCAGGTGGTCAGGACTTTGTCTACTTCCTGAAGATGATCGGTTTTGAACTCGGGGCGTAGGGCCTCATATTTCTTGGCGTTACACGGCATAATCGAAACAAAATAGAGCAATTCCGGCCGCACGTTGAGCTCTCTGGCGAAATATTGCTTCATCACCGCGCCGAACATCTGCTGCGGTGATTTGCAGGACGACAGATGCGGTAAAATATCCGGCGCCATTTTTTCGCAGTAATTGACCCAGGCCGGACAGCAGGAGGTAATTTGTGGTAAAATACCGCCTTCGGCCAGGCGCGACAGAAATTCCGTTCCTTCTTCCATAATGGTCAGATCGGCCACCCAGCAGGTATCAAATACAAAATTGAATCCCAGTTGTTTCAGGCAGGCGCTCAAAACCGGCATGACATCGGCGCCCTTGATGCCGTATTGCTCGCCGAAAGCGGCGCGCACGGCAGGAGCGATCTGAGCGACAATGGTCAACTGGGGATCGTGCAACGCGCGGTAAACATCGGGTAGCGCGGGTTTCATCGTGAGCGCTCCGGTGGGGCAGACCATGGCGCAGTGGCCGCAGGCGACGCAGACGGTCATATCCAGCGGGCGATGGTCGTTGGGGCCGATGGTTAAAACATCATTGGTTTCGTAGAAACTCAGTGCCGAGACGCCTTCCATTTCGCGGCAGACTTTCAGGCACAGGCCGCACAAAATACATTTGCCGGGATCCCGTGTAATTGTGGGATGGTTTTCGTCAATGGGTAGAGGTTTGGCCGGTTGCGTCTGATCGTGCTCGACGCCGTAGTCGCTGGCATAGTTGCGCAGCTCGCAGTCATATTGTTCCGTACAGCCACAGGCTAGGCAGCGGGACGCCTCCGCCATGGTGGTTTCCTGATCCCAGGTTGTGGACGATTCACTGAAATTTGCTTTCCGGGCTTCGGGCTCCAGAACCGGCACTTCCCTGCGCTCAATCGGCTTGATTCCCTTAAATGTTTCCGGCGGCAATTCCTTCCATTTGCCTTTGGTACAAGTATAGGGATCGTCCTTGGCGGTGACGGAGCCTGTGCGCACAAATTCATCGATGAATTCCGCGGCACGTTTACCCGAGCCGATGGCGGCAATGGCTATATCCGGCCCGGTGACGCAGTCTCCGCCGGAGAAGACCCAGGGCAGGGCTGTTTGCAGGGTTTGCGGGTCCACGACCACATTACCCCATTTATCAATTAATGTCTTATCACCAATACAAAAGCCGTCCACCGCCTGGCCGATGGCGGAAATAATTGTTGAGGCGGTGAGTGTGAATTCGGAACCTTCCTGAGGCACGGGACGCCGCCTGCCGCTTTTGTCCGGCTCGCCCAGAGCCATTCTCACGCAAGTCATTTGTAGAGCGTCACCCACTGGCGCGATGGAAACAGGGGCAGTGAGAAACTGCATGCTGACGCCTTCCTCAATGGCTTCTTCTATTTCGATATCCTGAGCGGGCATTTCCTGACGAGTACGGCGATAGGCGACGATCACCTCTTTGACGCCCAGTCGTACGGCGCTGCGCGCCGCATCCATGGCGGTGTTCCCGCCGCCGATGACAATGACACGATGGCCCAGCTCAGGTTTTTCGCCTCGCGCGAGTTTGGCGAGAAAATCGAGACCGGTCATGACACCTTGGGTATCTTCGCCTTTTGCGCCGATGGCGGTCGCTTTTTGAGCGCCCAGTCCCAGGAAGATAGCTTCAAAGCCGTCTCTTTTAAGAGATTCCAGCGTAAAATCCCGCCCAAGTTTCTTATTGTAGGAGATATTGACGCCCAAATCGAGAATAGATTTAATTTCAGCATCCAGATCTTTTTCAGGAAGGCGATAGTAGGGGATTCCCCAGCGCAGCATGCCGCCTGCCGCTTCCTGCATTTCAAAAATCGTGACCGCATGCCCAAGGCGCCGCAAAAACCAGGCGGCGCTGAGCCCCGCCGGCCCCGCTCCAATAATGGCGATTTTATGCCCGGTGTCGGGCAGGCAGACGGGACGATAGGTCTCTAACTGAAACGTGTCCCAGTCAGCGACAAAGCGTTTGATGCCGTTAATGTTGACCGCGCCGTCCAAGGCGTTGCGGCGGCAATCCGTCTCGCAGGGATGGGGACAGACGCGTCCGCAGACAGCGGGGAGTGGATTGCTGTCTTTGATGACCGCGAGCGCCTCCTGAAAATTGCCGGAATCGACATGGTAAATATACTTCTGGATGTCAATATGCGCCGGGCAGCGTAAAACGCAGGGCGCGACACAGTCGCCCCAATGATGGCGCAGGATAGCCTGAAGGTAAATCTTCCGATAGCTGTGGAGAGCTTCAGATTGGGTGCGGATGACCATGCCGTCTTCAACCGGCGTGGACGTCGCGGACGCAAATCGGGTCTTGATGCCGTCGGCCACTTCTACAAACGCGGCTTCAAAATTACTCGGGGGACTCACACGCGGGTCATACCCCAGCGAGGGAATATTGATTCCGTGAGAACGGGCAGCATCGATAATCGTTAAACCGCTGACTGTCACACAGTCTTTTCCGTCAATATTTACTGTGATCATTAATATCTATCCTTCCGTTTCCTTGTATTGTTTTATCCGAAACTATAGCGGATTTCTTTATCCTCAAAATGAAATAAAAAAATATTATCGGTCAGCGTAAACACCTGATCAGAATTTTCTTTTTCACTGACCGTCAGTACCGATAGTCAGTATAAGTAAAGCAATCCTGCCTGTCAATATAATTTGTCGGGGAAGGGCGTGTGCACTCTGGTGATGCGTCCGGCGGAAGCGGTTAAAAATACCAGCGAACTGATCGAAAAGACGATCTTATTATTTTTCATAGCCGCGCGTAATATAAAAAGTAGCCAGATCGAAAAAAATAGTCATGCGCCTTTGCAATTCAAAGGTCATGTAAAGATCGAGGTTCTTTTGTAATGCGCCTTGGGCAAGGGCGACATCCCAGATGTGCTTGCGGATCAGGCTCAGCGCACTCAGCACGCCGCTGATTTTAACGCCGGTTTTTTTTCTTTCCAATCCCAGTTTTATATAAAAATTCTTAATGCGATCGACATCATAGACATTGCCGAGCCAGAGTGTAATCTGCGAAATGATTTTATCACAGATATTGTAAAGCGCCCGGCTTTCTGAATTGCGATATTCAGCGGTGGAAGGATTAGTGGTCATTTCTTCTATCCACTGATCAATCATTTTTTCCTTGTTTCTCAAGATGACAGTAATCAGACGTCGCGTCATCGAATTAGCGGCTTTACGTGCAGGGAGTGCTTTGTCATCGCGATGTTCGATGGCGTCCAGAATGGCCCAGTAGTCCTTCTTGCTTTTAATATAAGCTGCCAGCGCGCGTCTGTTGGAGCGAAAAGCCAGAGGCGGAATCTCGTTAATCGGCCAGAACCGTGCCTGGATGCTGTCATCGCCCGCCGAGATTTTCCCTCCAGATTTTTCCACGACAAAAGTCAGAAAAAGCAGATCGCCATAAAAGCGGCTTTTGTAGGAATCAACGTCGAGCAAACGGATGATCCGGCCTTTGAGGCCTGTTTCTTCCTGCAACTCGCGTAAAGCGGCGTCTTCAATGCTTTCTCCCGATTCAGCGAAGCCGGTCGGAAGGCACCAGTGTCCTTTAAAGGGAGCCCGGTCGCGTTTAACCAGTAGAATTTGCCGTGTGTCATCCACAATCGTCGAAACAACCGGCAGCGGGTTGTCATAAAAAAAACTATGACAACCCAAACAGCAATCCCGTAAGACGTTGTCTTCTTTTTTCTTGGTGATTTGACCGCCGCAGTAAAGGCAGAATTTGCGTTGTTTCTTCATAGCGTTTCCTTTGAAAAATGAGGTTGTGAACAAATAAAAATGGCGTCGTCTTTGCACATGGTGATGACTTTGCTTACGGCGCCAATATCCTGCAATTTGTGTAAAAGCTTCTCGACGATATTTTTTTTGTGGACGCCTGTTCCGGCCAGAAAAAACGGACTTTTAAACTGATAATAATCCATAAAGAAATAAATGTCCCAGGGCTGGAAAATAAGAGAATTTTTAAAATCGAATTTTAGGATTTGACCAAAAAATGGACAAAGCAACGTTTCGCCGTTTTCGGCGGAAAACTGCCGGATGATGACCTCTATCGGCAGGAGCTGATTATTCAGGAGCAGTTGGTATTCTTCCAGGGTATTTCTGGTGATGGTAATTAATGCCTGCATATTGCATTGATCATGCGTAATGGTAATGAAAGTTCCGTCTTTTTTCAGGACACGGGATATTTCCGGTATTATATCGACGAAAAAATACAGAGCAAAGCTGCAGATAATCAAATCAAAAGAAGCCGGCGGGCATTTCTTTATCTGATGAACGCCTGATGATGAAAAGCTTCCCCGGTAGCCGGCCCGCTTGCAGGCCTCCAGGAAAAAAGGTTCGTATTCGGCAATAATGTCCATCCCGGTGATGGTTGCCTCCCCGTGCAGCCGCCCTTTTAGAGCTTCCGTAAACGCGCCAAAGGCGCAACCCAGCTCTAAAACATTGCGGCAGTCGGAGAGATCAACCTGATTCAGGGCGTTAAGACGGATATCTTCTTTGTTGGATGAGAATTGACGAATGAGCGTTTCAATATGCTGATGCTTTTGTACGTTGCGAAATACCTGACGAATCTTTTTTTTGTCGAGCAAATCAGCCACGTTTCCTCCACTTGTTTCGGCGCGTTGTAAGCAACGTCTGGACCGAAACGTATGTCAGGCCAGTCTTTTATTTCCTTCCGCCAGTTGGGTAAGCCCTTTTCTGTCCAGAATCGAAATCGAGCGGGCATCCACTTTAATCAACTTTTCATCATTCATGCGCTTCAGAATGCGGGAAAGTGTTTCGGGGATGGTGCCCAGAAGGCCGGCCATCTGATTTTTGGAAACCTCCAGCTCGATCGTCGGCGATGGACCGTTACGGTCATTTAAATAAAGCAGATAGGCTGCCAGTCGTCCCGGCACTTCTTTGAGCGATAAATTTTCAACAAGCATTGTGAGCTTGCGCAGGCGCTGAGACAAAAGCGCCAGCATCGAAAGCGCCAGAGAGGGCTGCTGACTGATCAGCTCCAGAAATTTCTGTCTTGGGAAGAACAGGACAATGGTTTCAGTCAGCGCCTGAGCGGAGGCCGGATAATGTTGTCCGGCAAAGACAGCCGCTTCTGCGAAAGGCTCGGGCGCCTCCAGAATATGAAAAATTTGCTCCTTGCCTTCGGACGAGAGTTTGAAAACTTTTACTTTGCCGGAAAGGACAATATAAAAACCGATGCCCTCGTCGCCTTCTGAAAAAATGTTTTGTCCCCGTGAATAGTATTTCCGCACGGCGATGGCCCCCAGGGCGGTGCATTGCTTGGGCGACAGGCCTTCAAACAGAGGAATGCCGGCGATGATCGAGGTAATGTCCATGGATTATTTTTCCTTCTATTGAAAAATATCACTGATGTTTGACTTAAGTCAAGGCGCAACTGCGAATCTTTGATTATATTGCCTTAAAAATGAAGCTACAAAAAACTAAAGATAGAAGGAGAGAAATCATGGAAAATTCAGCAATGTTTTGTTACCAGTGCGAACAGACGGCAAAGGGCGAGGGATGTAATAAGTCAGGGGTGTGCGGCAAGGACCCGGAAGTTGCCGCCCTTCAGGATGTTCTGGTTTACGCACTTAAAGGATTGTCGGCGGTAGCGGTGGACGCCCGAAAAGCGGGTATCGTCGATCATGCTGTTGATGTGTTTACGGTTAAGGCTCTTTTTTCCACCCTGACCAATGTGGATTTTGATGCGGCGCGTTTTGTGGATCTGATCGGCCAATGCACAAGTTTTCGAGACGCCCTCAAAGACAAAGCCAAAAAAGCGGGAGCGAGCGTGGATGAAAAGCATGCCGCCGTGAACTTCAAGCCGGAAACGACGGTTGCGGGTCTGGTCGGACAGGCCAAAATTGCGTCTCTAAAAGCGGACACGACCGTCAATCCTGATATTCAGTCCCTTCAGCACATCCTGCTTTTCGGGATCAAGGGTGTTGCTGCTTATGCGGATCATGCGCAGATACTGGGTCAGGAAGACGACAAGATTTACGCGTTTGTTCAGGAAGCGCTGGCTGCGATCCTGCGCGAGAATATGGATTTGAACGGCTGGCTCGGTTTAGTTTTAAAATGCGGTGAAATCAACCTGCGCACCATGGAACTACTGGATGCGGGCAATACCGGAGCCTTCGGTCATCCCGTGCCCACGTCCGTGCCGCTTTACGCCAAAAAAGGCAAGGCCATTCTCATTTCCGGCCACGACCTGAAGGATTTGTCCGAACTGCTCAAGCAAACAGAGGGGAAAGGCATCAATATATATACACACGGTGAAATGCTGCCCGCGCACGGCTATCCGGAATTGAAGAAACATTCGCATTTCTACGGTCATTACGGAACGGCCTGGCAAAATCAGGCTAAGGAATTTGCCGAATTTCCCGGCGCAATCCTGATGACCACTAACTGCATTCAGAGGCCTCGCGAAGCTTACGCGGCGAATATTTTCACCTGTGGCCTAGTCGGTTGGCCGGGTGTGGCGCATATTGCCGATGCCAGCTTTGAGCCGGTGATTAAAAAGGCGCTTGAACTGCCCGGATTTGCCGCAGATCAGGAAGGCAAATCGGTCATGGTGGGATTTGCCAGAAACGCCGTCATGGGTGTGGCCGACAAAGTCATTGAAGCGGTTAAAGGCAAAGCCATCCGCCACTTCTTCCTGGTAGCCGGATGCGACGGCGCCAAGCCCGGCCGGAATTACTACACGGAGTTTGTCGAAAAAGCGCCCAAGGACACAGTGGTTCTGACGCTGGCCTGCGGTAAGTTCCGTTTCTTCGACCAGGAACTGGGCGACATTGGCGGCATCCCGCGCCTGCTCGACATCGGCCAATGCAATGACGCCTATTCGGCCATTCAGATTGCCGTTGCGTTGTCCAAGGCGTTTAACTGCGGCGTCAATGATTTGCCTTTATCCATGATTCTTTCGTGGTACGAGCAGAAGGCGGTAGCGATTCTGTTGACGCTGCTTTACCTTGGCATCAAAGACATCCGCCTGGGTCCGTCTCTGCCGGCTTTTATTACACCCAATGTGCTAAACGTGCTGGTTGAGAATTTCGCAATCAAACCAATCACCACGCCGGATGAAGATCTGAAAACGATTCTAGGGTAAAAAAAGGCGGCACTTCCCAAACAATTGAGGAAGTGCCGCCCAATCCTTATTCAATTCTATTTGGCGTATAATTTATCAATCTGATCCTTGTATTTTTCAAATACAACGCGCCTTTTGAGTTTCATGGTCTGGGTCAGCATGCCGTTCTCGAGTGAAAAAGGCTCGGCAATAAATATGAATTTTCTCGGGATCTCATAGTTTCCGTAGGTAGCCTTCAATTGATTGACAATTTCATCCCCGAGGAATTTCTTTGTCTCTTCCCTCTTCACCAATTCGGCATGATCCTTGGGCAAATTATTTTTTTCGGCCCACTTATCCAGGGCTGCAAAGTCCGGGATGACTATGCAAACATTAAACTCCCGACCTTCCCCATAGATCATGGCGTTTTCAATGTAATGGTTCAGCTTGATATCTTCTTCAATGGATACCGGGAATACATATTTGCCATTTTCGAGTTTGAACTGCTCTTTGAGTCGTCCGGTGATAAACAGAAAGCCATCCTTGTCAATCCGTCCGCGGTCGCCTGTCCGGAATCCACCGTCAGGAGTCATAACGGCCTTTGTGGCTTCGGGTTTGTTATGATATCCCTGCATAACGTTCGGTCCGTAAATGATGATCTCCCCGTCTGTCGCCTCTGGTCCGACAACCGACTTGTCAATCACGATTTTGCCCAGACCCATGGCGGGACCCACGCTGCCTATCTTGTATTTCGTTGGGCGATTCATGGTTGCGCCGGGCGACGTCTCGGTTAATCCGTAGGCGTCATAAAGCGGGACACCCATATCCCAGAAAAAATGAGAAATTTCCGGATTCATCATGGCGCTTCCTGTCATGGAGCCTCTTAATCTGCCGCCAAGCTTCGCCCTGATTTTCTTGAAAACTATAGCATCGGCAATCTTAAATTTCAGGTTCGTCACGAAGCTTGACTTGCCCTGTGCCGCCAACTCCCGTCTTTTCTTGCTGCTTTCCACTCCCATGACAAATAACGTCTTGGCCAGTCCGCCTTCTTCGTTCATCTTCGTCCATAATCCGTCATATACTTTGTTAAAGACTCTGGGAACGGCGGTCAGGAATGTCGGTTTAACAAGACCTAAATCTTCGCCGATGGTTGCGGCGCTTTCCGCAATGCCGATGGATCCGCCTAAAAAACAGTAAATGACAAGTTCTCCGAGTCCGAAAACATGCGCCCAAGGCAAAATGGATAACGATCTGTCGTTTTCATTCAATTCAGGGAAGCAATCGACAGCGGCGTGAGAGTTGGACGTAATGTTGGCCTGAGAAAGAAGCACTCCCTTCGGATCGCCGGTCGTTCCTGATGTATAAATCAGGATGCAAATAGATGAATATTCCGGCTGTATGCTTTTTATTTTCTGGGCTGCGCCTTTCTTTTCCAGATCTGCCAATGTATCCGGCCCATCGCCTTCCATCACGATAACTTTTTTTAACGTCGGTATTGAACTAATGACATCTTTTATTTTGGCATATATCTCTTTTTTGCTGATAAAAAGCACTTTAATCTGAGCGTCGCTTATGATGTATTTCCATACTTGGACTAACTCAGCTTCATACATGGGGACGAACCGCGCATCCAGGCCGCTAGTGGCAAAAAAGCATGCAGCCCAGTCTGTGCTGTTGTTCGAGATGATACCGACGGCATCATCTTTTTGAATACCCAGCTGACTTAACCCGCTTCTGACGTTATCCACACATTTTCCGAAATCAGCATAGGATATCCAGTCATATTGCTTTAACTGTTTATTTTTTGTTCCAAGAAAAGGTTTCTGTGAAAATTTAGAAACGGATTGTTCTAATATCCCCACTACATTATCCGGCTTCATCAACTTGTACATCAGTATCCTCCTAAAAAATTTGATAAGATGGTGCTTTTGACGGACGGGAGTATAAGGAGAACAGTTTGATATGTCAATGAAATACTGACGGCGAGGCGGGACACATATCCAATTTTACTTCAGCACTCGCCTTCAATGGCCATTATCTTAGCGATTCTTCGTTCGTGGCGGTCGCCGGCGAATTTTGTGTTTAGAAATTTCTCGATCATGTCGAATACCGGCAAACTGTATTTTATCCTGCCGCCGAAGGCGATGAAGTTGGCGTTGTTATGGGCTTTGGCCATTTCGGCGGTGAACAGGTCGAAGGGAAGAGCGCAGCGGATGCCGTTGACTTTGTTGGCGGCAATCGAAACGCCGATACCTGTGCCGCAAAGCAGGATGCCGAATTCATAACCGCCTTTTTTGAATTCATTGCAGGCGGTCAGCACCATGTCCGGGTAATCAACGGCGGCACTGCCATGGGTTCCCAGGTCTGTGACCTCAAAGTTCTTCTTTTTTAAAAAGGCAACGATTTGGGTTTTCAGTTCAACCGCTCCATGATCGGAGGCTATGACGATTCTTTTCATTTTTAATTCTCCGGGTCTTGAGGTGCAATTCCATTTATTCCTGGATTCCCTCCTGCGCGGTAATAGCTTGCCGGAAGTCTCCCCCTGATGTCAACAAAAAAACTTTACATAAGCGGCATATTTGCGTAAAAACGACCATGCGGAACTTGTTAAATCAATACTTGAATCATCTCCTGATTGAAAAAGGAGTGGCCGGCAATACGCTGGAGGCTTATGGACGTGATCTGAAACGCTATGTTTCCTTTCTGGAGCAAAAAGGATTAACGGATGCGCGGAGTGCCAGTCCTAAGACGGTGGTCGATTTTCTTGTGCAAATCAAAGATGAAGGATTATCGGCCAATTCGATGAACCGATCACTTGCGGCGCTGAGGGGGTTTTATAAGTTTTTATTGCAGGAAAAAGTGCTGGACGAATCGCCGCTCGCCAATATTGAACTGGCCAAAGTCTGGATGCGTCTGCCCGACACGGTGAGCAGGGAGGAGATGAATTTGATTTTATCTCAACCGGGAGATCAGACGCCGTCCGCGTTACGCGACAGCGCGATGTTGGAGCTCCTCTATGCGACGGGGCTGCGCGTTTCGGAATTAATCTCTCTGATGATGAACAGCATCAACTGGCAGGTCGGTTTTTTGATCGTCATGGGGAAGGGCAGTAAGGAACGGGTCGTGCCCATCGGTAAAACGGCTTATGACTGTGTGCGGCGTTATGTGGATGAGGCCAGGCCCAGATTATTGAAATCAAAAACGACGGATGTTTTATTCCTGAACCGATTTGGCGGGGCATTTACCCGGCAGGGCCTCTGGAAAATTATTATTCATTACGCCCAAAAAGCAGGCTTGCAAAAAAATGTGCATCCGCATACATTCCGTCATTCCTTTGCATCTCATCTGTTGGAGGGAGGGGCTGATTTGCGTGCGGTGCAGGTGATGTTGGGGCACGCGGATATTTCGACAACACAAATTTATACCCATGTCACCAAAGACCGGTTAAAAGAGATCCATCGGAAATATCATCCAAGAGGTTAGAAGCATGTTGAAATTTCTAAAGGATAAAAAGGGACTAAACAGGAAGACCATTGTGGGAGTTGTGATCTTTGCAATGGTTATGCTCCTTCTTGCGTCTTTCATATTGATCAGTCCCCGTTTTTTCCCGACAGGCTTTTTTTACGCGCTCAGAGCAAAAAACACTTTCTCTTATTATTTATTGCGGAACAAACCGCATTTTTATTATCTGCAGGTGGAAAAAAACGGCAAAGATATTCGTGTGGGTGCCGGTGACACATTAGAGATTAATTATCGTGATGAATTTGTCGTTAAATCCGTTGTCAGTGACGATTTGAGTGGAAAATATACAACGGCAACGATTGACGGGACAGGCAAGGCAGGAAATCATATCGGCGTGCTGTTGCGCGGCATTGATTTAGTCAATAACATCATGCAAAGCGAGCCGATGGCTAAAGGCACGCAAGCGATCAATGTTTATAAAATTGCCGTTTATTATCAAAAAGAAAAAATAGCCGTGGTGCCGATGCTGGTTGTCATTATGCCTCAGGACTGGCTGAGGTATGCGAAAGATTCCAGCAACGTCGGCGTGCAGATTGAATACTTGAAGAAAGCGATCTCCCAAAACAGCGAGGATGTCGGCGTGCGCAAGATTCTTGCGGGCATCTATCTCAAGCAAAACCGGACGGATGAGGCCGCTTCGCTTTATGCGGATATTTTACGAATTAAACCTGATGATACCGTGGCCATGAAAGAGTTGGCGCGCTGTTGTATTAAAAGGAGTCAGGATAATCAGGCTATTGAAATTTTATCTCGCCTTGTAAAAATACAATCACAGGATGCCGAAGTTTTTGCCATGCTGGGTCTGGCATATGGCCATAAAAAATTATGGGACACAGCGGCTGAATGTTACGGTCAGTCGATCAAAATAGAGCCGGATAATCATGCGGTGAGATTACTTCTGGCGGAGGCTTATGAGAAGGCGGATAAAACAAACGCGGCTGTGGAGCAATATCAATATATCACCGGACATTCGCAGGATGCCGCCCCGGCGTGGAGCGCACTGGGAAATATTTACCTCAGAAAAAAGAAGTATAACAATGCGATCGAGAGCTATACGCAAGTCATACAAAACAGACCTAAAGACGCCGCGGCTTATGCCAATCTGGCCACGGCCTACGCCGGGCAGGGTAAGTTAAAAGAAGAAATGCAAAATTTACAAAAGGCCGTCGCGTTATCACCGGATGAACCTGTTATTCATTTTAATCTGGCGGCGGCTTATGAAAGAAGAAAAAAGACGGACGAAGCCGTCAAGCAATACTTGGTTGTTTTGAAAAAGAATCCGGAGGATACCGATGCCCTGGAACGCCTGGCGGACCTTACTTTTCAAAACAAGAAATATGATCAGACCGTTCATTATTATGAAAAATTGGCCAGGAAATATCCGCAGAAAACGGCCCTGTTTGTCAACATGGGATTTGCCTATGGTGAAATAAAGCGATATGGCCCATCGGCTGAAAATTATGAAAAAGCGATTAAATTGGGCGCGAAGGATCAAACCGTGTATTATAATCTGGCTTATGCCTACACCAAGTTGGGCAGGGAAAAAGAAGCCGTGGTCTATTACGAAAAAATATTGCCTCAGACCAGACAAACTTTGGGGGTGATTGCCAACTATTACCTTAGGGATAAGGACTATGCTCAGGCGATTAGATATTATCAGAGAATTGCGAAGCTCGAACCCAAAAAAGCTTCATCTTATTTCAGCCTGGGATATGCCTATGCCGCGAGTAAAAATTGGGATAAGGCTATTGAGAATTATTTAACAGCCCTGAAATACGACCGAGAAGATGATGAAATATATGCGAATCTGGGCGATGCCTACGAAAAGAAAGGGCTTTACCCCGAAGCGTTAAAAGCTTATACACACGCTTACGAGATTAATCCTGAAACAAAAGTAGGTGGAAGAATTCCGAAGATGCGCATTCAGCTTTTACTGGAAAAAGATTAAAAAAACAGGGGTACAGCATGAAGCAGGTGGAACTAAATAATTTTACAATTGGTGATCAGACCGGATTTGTTTTCATTGCGGGTCCCTGTGTTCTTGAAAATGAAACGGCGGCCATGGAGATTGCCGCCTATCTGAAGCAACTGACATCCAAGTTACAGATTCCTTTCATCTTTAAGGCCTCATACGACAAAGCCAACCGGACATCGATCAAGGCTTACCGCGGACCGGGTATGCGGGATGGCTTGAAAATATTAAAGAACATTAAAGAAAAAATTGGTGTGCCGATTCTCTCCGATGTTCACCGCTTTGAAGAAATTGAAGCGGCGGCCGGTGTTCTGGATATTATGCAGGTGCCGGCCTTTCTTTGCCGTCAGACGGACTTTGTTGTGGAGATCGCGAAAAAAGCCCATATCGTCAACGTTAAAAAAGGGCAGTTTCTGGCGCCCTGGGATGTTGCCAATGTCATTGAAAAGATCAAAGCGGCCGGGAATGAGAATATTCTGATTACCGAACGCGGTGTGTCCTTCGGCTATAATAATCTTGTCTTTGATGTGCGCGCCCTGCCGATTATGCGGGCGATGGGTTATCCGGTGATTTTTGACGCCACGCATTCAGTGCAGTTGCCGGGTGGAGCGGGAACGGCCTCAAGCGGTCAACGAGACATGGTGCCCTATCTGGCGCGAGCGGCTGTAGCCGCGGGCGTGGATGGTGTCTTTATGGAAGTCCATCCCGATCCGGAAAAAGCGCTTTGCGACGGGGCTAATTCGCTTTATTTGAATTCGCTAGAAGAATTGCTGACGACATTGAAAAAGATTGATGAGACCGTGAAGCGTAAAGCGTAGAGAGGATGAGAGGCATGTTGAAAGAAGAGATTCAGGGAAAATTGAAAAAGATAAAGATGCTGGTACTGGATATAGACGGCGTGATGACGGACGGCAGTATTATCATGGACAGCGACGGACGGGAGATGAAAAATTTTAATGTCAGGGATGGTCATGGTCTGGTCATGATTCAGCGCTATGGCATACAGGTTGCCATTCTCACCGGCCGAACATCGGCCGTGGTTGATCATCGGGCGCGTGATTTAAAAATAACGGAAGTCTATCAGGGGGCATTGAATAAGAAGGAAATCTTCGCGCAGATTCTTAAAAAAAACAATCTGACGCCGGACACGATATCTTATATGGGTGACGATATTGTTGATATCCCCGTATTGAAATCGGTCGGCTTTTCCGTGGCTGTGGCCGATGCGCTGGATCTGGTAAAAAAAACAGTTGATTATGTAACGGTGAACAAAGGCGGGCAAGGGGCGGTCAGGGAGATTTGTGAAATGTTGCTTATGGCTCAGGGCTATTGGCCTGAAGTCGCAGCCCGATACGATTTTGCAGAACTTATTTAATCCCGCTTAAGCGGGACGAGCGTCAATTCTTCGCAGCGAGTTCGCGATATAATGACGTTCATTTCATACCTCGACAGCGAGCTCGCGAGGTGGTTGATTCGGGAAGAACAAACACGGGCTACTCATCTTAGGGCAGGAAAATGATGCTTGCGTGGATTTATCTGATCATAGCCGGGCTGCTGGAAATCGGCTGGCCGCTGGGTTTCAAATTGTCCCAGACCACGTCATACAGAGTTGTCTATATCCTGATGGCCGTGGTGTGCATGGGACTCAGTGGATTTTTTTTGTGGCTGGCGCAAAGAGATATTCCGATTGGAACGGCTTACGCAGTTTGGACGGGAATCGGTGCAGCCGGCACGTTTCTCATCGGTCTGATCGTTTTTCATGATCCCACATCGATGATGCGGACTTTATCTTTTTTGCTGATTGTGACGGGTGTGATTGGTTTGAAGATATCTGCCTGATTAAAGCCATCCGGCTTTCGTTATTGCCTTAATCAACCTCAAGGTTTTGAAGTGTCCGAATAGCTTTACACGGACGATGGCGAGTGATATAAAGAATCATGAGATTAAATAAAAAAGTAAAAATTATCGCGGCAACACTGATTATTGTTGTGTTTGTTGCGGCGGCCATTTTTATCATGGTGAGGCTGATTGGCGAAAAAAAGGCGAATATAATAAAAATATTGCCGAATGAAGCGGATGTCCGTATTCAGGATTTTGTTTATACGGAAGTCGGCCAGGATAATATCAGGTGGGAAGTGAAAGCCAAAAGCGCGCAATATCAAAAGAAACAGAATCTTGTCTTGTTCGATCAAGTTCATATAAAATTGACCACGAAGGAAGGCAAAGTATTTACTATGACGGGCGATAAAGGCGAGATGCTAACGGATAAAAAAGATGTTGAAATAAAAGGTCATGTGGTGATCATCTCCGATACGGGAGACAAATTTATGACCGATTATCTTCGTTACAGCGATGCCCAAAAAAAAATCTATACCAACGCCCCGATCGTGATGGAAAGTAAACGGATGAAAATACAGGGAGTTGGCTTGTCTATTCTTATAAACAAAGGAGATTTGACACTTTCTTCCGGAGTTAAAGCCAAAATCAACTGATAGGAAAATTCATGAGAGTAAAAAGTATATATCTTACCGTTTTTTTTATCCTATTTATAATGAATACTTGTGTGTGGGCACAGACCGGTTTCGATAAGAAAGACATGTTGCGTAAAACCGGACCGATTGAGATTGTTTCCGACAAGATGGAGGCTTTTCAAGAAAAAAAGATGATTGTTTTTTCCGGCAATGCCGTAGCTCAGCAAGGCGATATTAAAATGAAAACGGATCGCCTGTCTATTTACTATAAAAAGTCGAATGAAAAGAAAGAAAAAATCGGCAAGCAGGAAATGGAAATGGCGGGGGATCTTGATAAAATCGAGATGAAAGGTAATGTTAACATAACGCAAAAAGATCTTTCAGCTTCTGGAGATGAAGCTGTTTATTATCAGGAAAACGCGCAATTCATCATGACGGGAAATCCCGTATTAAGGCAAGGCAAGAATGTGATCAAAGGGTGCAGAGTTATAATTTTCATTGATGAAAACCGGGGTAAAGTGGAACAGTGTGACGCGGAAAATTCAGAAAGGGTTACGGCGATCATCCACCCGCAGGATAAAAAATAAACGATTGAACTATCTCGCGAGCTCGCTGCGGAGAATTAACGCTCGTCCCGCAGCAGCGGGATTGAACGAACTGGCTGACAGCCTTCGGATATAAAATGAGTCATTTATCGGCAAAAGGACTGCTTAAAATTTATAATAAAAGAAAAGTGGTCAATCGGATTGATCTCACGATTTCGCCGGGTGAAGTGGTCGGTCTGTTGGGCCCAAACGGCGCCGGAAAGACGACCACTTTTTATATGATTGTCGGACTGATCAAACCGGATGGGGGAGAAATATTTCTGGACGGCGAGGATATCAGCAAGTATCCGATGTACAAACGAGCGCGAAAAGGGTTGAATTATCTGCCTCAGGAGCCGTCTATTTTTCGCAAGCTGACCGTCGAGGAAAACATATTGGCTATTCTGGAAACACTCGATATAAGCGACGATGAAAGACAAGAGAGGCTGAAAGAACTCCTGGGCGAACTGGACCTCACGGCGCTTTCGAAAAACCATGCTTATTCTTTGTCCGGCGGCGAAAGAAGAAGAGTGGAAATAACGCGTGCGTTGGTGACTTCACCGAAATATATCCTGCTGGATGAGCCTTTTGCGGGCATTGATCCACTGGCGGTGGCCGATATCCAGAGGATCATTGGAAAATTAAAAAATAAAGGGATTGGCATTATCATTTCCGATCATAATGTTCGTGAAACACTTTGTTGTTGCGACCGGGCTTACATTGTTAATGAGGGAGCAATTCTTGTTCATGGAGAACCGGATGTGATTGCGCAAAGTGAACTGGCTAGAAAATTTTATTTTGGCGAAGATTTTCGTTTATAGAACCGAATGGATGTGTAACAGTCGTTTATGGCTTTTGAATTAAAACAGAACTTAAGGCTATCCCAGCAACTGATTATGACGCCGCAGCTGCAGCAAGCGATCAAGCTTCTGATATTGTCACGCCAGGAATTGGTGGAATCGATTAACCAGGAAATGGAAGAAAATCCGTTGCTCGAAGAGGTAGCGCCGGACGAGGCCAGCGCCGAGGAATTGCGCGCCGGTGTCGAAGACGATGTTCAGTCCATTGAAAAGGAAGACAGTAAGGCCGTCGAACGCACGCAAGAACTGACCGGCGAAGGCGACGGCCGCGAGGAATTTGACTGGAATAATTATCTGGAAGATTACGGACCTGTTGGTGTTTCTTATGACAGGCCCGATACGGATGTTCCAACGATGGATAATGTTTTAACGGAAAGTCCGTCGCTTGTCGAACACCTGATGTGGCAGATGAAACTGTCGCCCTTTACAGAAGAGGACATGCGTGTCGGTTCTCAAATTGTCGGCAACCTTGATCCCAACGGCTATCTGTGCGCGACTGTGACGGAGATTGCCATACTGGAAAATGTCAATGAAGACAATGTCGAAAGTATTTTGAAAAAGGTTCAGGAATTTGATCCGCCTGGCGTGGCAGCCCGTAATCTCCAGGAATGTCTGTTAATTCAAGCCAGGATGTTAACAAAAGGAAATCCTCTTCTGGCAATTATTATTCAAGAGCACCTCAAAGATTTGGAACTGAAAAATTATGTGCATATTGCCCGAAAGCTAAAGGTCTCGCTTCGGGAAGTGGAAATCGCCGTTCTGTTGATCAGTAAAATGGATCCCAGGCCGGGGGCCATGTATTCGGAAGAGAAAGTTCAATCGATCATTCCCGATGTTTATGTCGTGAAATCGGGAGATGACTATAAAATCATTCTCAACGATGATGGTTTGCCGCGTCTGCGGATCAGTAATTTCTATCGTGAACTGATGGGCGGTGTTGGCGGACGGGACCATGTGGAAGAAGAAAACGGTAAAAAATACATCCGCGATAAGGTGCAGTCGGCCACTTGGTTGATTAAAAGCATTCAGCAGCGGCAGAAAACAATCTATAAAGTCGCCGAAAGCATCGTTAAGCATCAAAGAGATTTCTTTGATCGCGGTATTGATTATTTAAAACCGCTGGTTTTAAGAAATATCGCCGATGATGTGGAAATGCATGAATCAACCATCAGCCGCGTTGTGACGAATAAATATATGCATTCTCATCGCGGTATATTTGAAATGAAATATTTTTTCGGCAGTTCCATCCAGAGAACGTCCGGTGAAAATATTGCCTCGAAAAGTGTTAAAGAGGAAATAAAGCATCTGATCGCAAAGGAAGACCCTAAAAAGCCCCACAGTGATTGCGAAATCGTTGATTTGCTCAAAGTCAAAGGAATTGATATCGCACGGCGTACAGTTGCCAAGTATCGCGAAATGATTGGAATATTGCCGTCGTCCAAGAGAAAGAAATATTTTTAAAGTCAACGCTTTAAAATGGCGATTTAATGAATATATTAAATGAAAATACCGGTTGACTTTTGGTTTGGTCGCCACTATAGGACTGACCTTTGCTGTCGTTAGTGTGAGTGCCTTTCAGAGTAGTTTGGCTGCCTAATTTAATCAGGGAGGAAAAATAATGAACATTTCGGTAACTTTCAGAACAAGCGAAGGTGAAAACTGGCAAAAAACCTATGTTGAGGAAAGAATCGTTAAACTGAAGAAATATCTCGATGTGCCTGCCGAAGCCCATATTATCCTTTCAACGGAAAAGTTCCGCAATGTTGTGGAAATAAATCTGAGCGCCAATGGCTGGAATGTAAACGCTAAAGAAGAAGCCAAGGATATGCATCTGGCCGTGGACAGCTGCATTGATAAGATTGAAAGACAACTTAAAAAGCAAAGAGAAAAAACCAGAGAGCATAAGCCCCAAAGCATCCGCCATGCGGACGAGAAGACGACGGAAAGGCTTGAAGAGGACGAATATGCAATGGCAAAAGTGGTGGAGACCCGCAAAGTCGTCTTAAAACCCATGTCGCTGGAAGAAGCGGTTCTGGAGTTGGAAGGCGGTAAAGCCCGTTTTCTGATATATCGGGACACCGCTTCGGAAAAAGTCAGTCTGGTCTATCGACTTGATGATGGTAACTTTGCTCATATTGAAACGAACAGCTAGCCCATGTAATCAATATATCTCATATACATGGCATTAAAATGCCTGTTGCCCGTCAGGATGATGAGATGTATGAGGTAGCGGAATCGTAGATTTCAAGATCAGGTGTAACATATGCGACTGGATCAAATTTTTAAAATCGAATTTCTAAATGAAAATCTCACGTCCAACACCAAAATAGACGTGCTGGCGGAGTTGATTGGTGTTCTGATTAATAGTGGTCTGAAGATTGACAGAGCCAAGGCTATCGATGTGTTGCAACAAAGAGAAAAATTGGGGTCAACAGGCATTGGTGACGGCGTTGCCATTCCTCACGGCAAGGTCTCGGATCTGCATGAACTTATTGTCGCTTTTGGACGCAGTAAAAAAGGGATTGCCTTTGACGCGATTGACGGGAAACCGGTGCATCTTTTTTTTCTGTTGCTGGCTCCGGAGAATTCAACCGGCCAGCATTTAAAAGCACTGGCTAAGATTTCTAAAATGTTGAAAACGCCCAACTTCCGTAAGAAACTTATCGACGCAAGAACAACAAGCGATTTATACAAAGCGATCATTGAGCAAGATGAGTCTTGTCCTGTGTAAGAAAAGTTCGCAAAATAAGATGGTCACTCTGGAAACTATTTTTCGGGATCGTCTGCCTTCATTGGGCATCCGGGAAATATTGACGCCGCAGGGCTTGAAGAAGCCGTTGTCCAGGCCTTACATTAAAAACTGCCGGAGAATCGTGACCGCTCATCATCAGGAAGGCGCGATTATTATTGTTTCATCCGTGGCGCAAGAAAAGCTCATGTCGCTTACCGATCCGTTACGTCAGAAATTTTTAGCCAATCTTACCTCCAAGACACCTTTGCTGATTTTTGCTCAATGCAATGCATGGCGAACTCCCCTGAAAAAACTACTCAAACGGCATCACCTGCCGGCTGCGATTTCCTCCCTTCATGAAAATCTTCTGGAAAGCCGGATCAAGGCGATCATTCAAGAAAAAATTAAAAAATGTGTTACCGTTCATGGTGTCGTCCTGGAGATTCAGGGTCGGGGAATTCTGATTACCGGCGCCAGTGGAATAGGCAAGACGACCGCAGCACTTCAGGTCATGTCCGAAGGTTATGTCTGGATAGCCGATGATCGGGCTGTGATCAAAAAAAATAAAAGCGGCCAGCTTATTGTTTCCGGCCACAGGGAAATTAAAAATTATGTTCATACCGAGCAAATGGGGATCGTGGCGGTTGACCGTATTTTGAACGTGGCACAAATCAAAGCCAAGACGGCGCTTACCGCAGTCATTGACGTGATCAGAACTGAGGTTGACGATGTTTTCTCTCGGGTCATCGAAAAAAATATTCTGGAAACCAGACTGCCGTGCCTGCAAATAGGGATTCCCCGCACTGGCTATTTAGACAAAAATTTGCTAAGACAAGCCACACAAAAATTGAAAGAGGTTGGATAATTGAAAAATATCCATATTGTTATTATCACGGGATTGTCCGGTTCCGGCAAAAGCACCGCGCTTCGGGCCATGGAAGACATCGGTTTCTTTTGTGTGGATAATCTTCCGGTCGTTTTGCTGCCGAAATTCATTTCCATTACCCTCCAGTCCTCGCCGGAGATCAAACAGGTGGCGATGGTCATGGATTTACGGGAAAGAAGATTTATCGAAAAATACCAGCGTATTTTTGAACAGCTGAAGGAAAAGGGATACAGAATTGAAATTCTGTTTCTGGAAGCCAGTGAAGATTCGCTGTTGCGCCGTTTTAATGAAACAAGGCGCAGTCATCCACTGTCCGTGCAAGGTTCGATTCAGGATGGCATCGCTCTGGAAATAGAGAAGTTGGCTCCTTTAAGACAAATGGCGGATAAAATAATTGATACGACGGAGACCAATATCCATCAACTCAAAGATGTCGTGCAGAGACACTTTCTTCCGATTTCCGAACAGAAAAAAATGATCATTAACGTAACGTCTTTTGGTTACCGTTACGGGTTGCCGGCGGACGCGGATCTGGTGATGGATGTACGATTTTTACCCAATCCCTATTATGTGGAATCGTTGAAAAAATATGACGGTCATCAGTGCGCCGTGGAAGCGTATGTTTTGGATAACGCGGAAAGCCGGGAATTTTTGAGGAAATCAATCGACATGATGGATTTCCTCATTCCTCTTTATGAAAAAGAAGGAAAAGTCCACCTTAACATTGCTTTGGGATGCACTGGTGGTCATCATCGATCCGTTGTGATGGCCAATCAGATCAGTTCACATTTCCAGACGATGAAATATATTGTTCATACCTCTCACCGGGATATCAATAAAAGCTGAAATTACGTGAAGAGTGAAGCGTGTAAACCATCTTGTTCGTTTCACGAGATACTTTCAGATTGCCATTTTCTTCATGACGTTGTCTTCAATCCAGTGTGGATCCCACCATTCCTGCGGATTGACAAATTGTCCGCCGACAAGAATGCTGAAATGCAAGTGGTCGCCGCCGGCTAGACCGGTTAAGCCGGAAAGACCGATTTTTTCTTCTTTTTTAACATTTTTACCGACGGTCGTGTCGATAGAGGAGAGATGTCCGTACAAACTGAACAATCCCAAACCATGATCCATGATGACAGCGTTGCCATAGATGCCCAAGGGACCGGCAAAGACGACGATTCCATTATTGGCTGCTTCAATAGGCGCGTGAGCGGTCGAGGCAAGATCAACGCCGAGATGCACCGAGTTGCCGAAAGGTTTGCCATCCACCAGATAAGTCCGCTGATCTCCAAATAGAGCCATAGGTGAGGCGTTACGCATTCTAAGAAATGTGCCTTCCCATAGTTTTTTATTGGTGGATTTGCTGCAGATGTTTTGAATGGTTTTTGTGTTGTCTTCGCGCAGGGTTGTATTCACATAGCCAAATACATCAACGGGCGTCTTCCCCTGTAGCTGGGGGGTCGATGCTTGAAACTCCGGCATTATCTTCTGGAGAAAGGTATCGCTTAAATTCACTTTATCAGCGCGGAATTTCTTCGGCTTGATTGTGTATGGCATGGAAATTCTGGCTTCATTACCGGCGTCGTCGCGGGCGAAGATCGTGATTTTTGTTTTTGTATTGGCGGCATCCACCGGAAGGGCAAAGTAAGCGACCGACGTGGTCCTGTTATTAACCAAAATCGTGTATCCCGGTGAGAATCGATCGTCCACATAGACACCGGTTGATACGGTTGGCTTGGATGTTCTATAAGTAATGAATCCGGTGCCGCCCTGGTTGATGTAATTGACAGGATTGAGAACGAAAATTTGTGGTGGTAAGGTGTCAATCCTGACTTGCTTGGCTACGATGGTTTCATTTTTGAAGAGAGAACAGTCGGCGGCGGTGATATTGATGATAGCCGGGCCGTTTATAAGCTTGAGCTCTTCGCTATTAATGGTGAGTCGAATAACCTTCTGCCTGTTGCCTCTGGAAGGGAATGTCTCCTGGGCTAAAATATGCGGCTTATTGTCCTGAACAATCTCCACCTTCAGACGGGACAGACCGCTTGCCGCATCAGAAAAAGTAATGCTGATGTCTTTTTTCTTGCCGACGGCTAGAATGTCGGAATCCAATTTAATAACCGGTTTTTCTCGATCAAGATAATCGGCAAAATAAAGCCAGCCCACCACACTGGTCAGTAAAACAATGACAGCAATCCCCACATAAGCGCCTGTCCTTTTCATTACGAAGCTCCTCGATTTATGACATGAATTATACCGCGGCTTCCATAATGACTTTTGCTTTTGTTTGCAAGAAAAATATCCTTTGGTTTGTATGGAGCCAAAAGACTTTATGCCTTGATCTTGCCGTTAAACGCTGTTATATTCTCAAAAAAACAACAAAGAGATAACGCATGCTGGAAAATAAAAAAATTGTTCTGGGGATTACCGGCGGTATTGCCGCTTATAAAGCAGCGGAGCTGACCCGCGCTCTGATCAAGGCCGGCGCAGAGGTGAGGGTGGTCATGACAAAGAGCGCCATGCAGTTCATTACGCCTTTAACCCTGCAAACCCTTTCACAGGGACAGGTTTATACGGAAATGTTTGCCTCGACGGATCAATACGATATGGCGCATATCGCCCTGGCGGACTTTGCCGACGCCTTTGTTGTTGCGCCGGCGACAGGAAACGTGATTGGAAAAATTGCATCCGGCATTGCCGATGATCTGCTGACCACAGCCATTATGGCACAGAACAAGCCGACATTAATATGTCCCGCTATGAACGACAAGATGCTGGCCAATCCGGTTGTGCAGGACAACATACGGAAGCTCAGGCAATTCGGTTATACCGTGATGGAAAGCGGCGTGGGAGAACTGGCCTGTAAAACATCGGGGTCAGGACGTCTGCCCGAAATTCCGGAGATTGTGGAAGCGGTTGCATCAATTTTGACGCCCAAGGATTTTGCCGGTGAAAGAGTGCTGATCACAGCCGGTCCCACGGAAGAACCTCTCGATCCGGTGCGCTTCATCACCAATCTTTCATCGGGCAAAATGGGTTACGCACTTGCTCTCGCCGCTCATCAGCGTGGCGCGCAAGTGACGTTGATCAGCGGACCGACTAAATTATCTCCACCGCCGGTCAAAGAAGTAATTTTTGTGCGCACCGCCTTGGAGATGTATCACGCCGTGATGGATCATTATTCAAAAGCGACGGTGATTATCAAAGCCGCGGCAGTGGCCGACTACCGGCCCGTATCGTTGGCCTCGGAAAAAATCAAAAAAGATAAGGGACTGACCGGTATTGAACTGACCCGCAATCCGGACATTATCGCCGAGATCGGCGCCAAAAAGAAAAAATGTATTCTGGTGGGTTTTGCCATGGAGACGGAGGATCTGCTCGCCAATGCCCGACAGAAACTTCTCAAAAAAAATATGGACATGATTGTCGCCAATAGTTTGCGGGAAACGGGCGCCGGTTTTCAAACGGATACCAATATCATTACGATCATCGATAGAAACGGGAAAACGGTTGCCCTGGACAAAATGACCAAAAGGAATGCCGCGCATCGGATTCTCGATCACATCAGGACATTAAGCAAAAAGAAAGGCCCCAGCAAAAAACAATGACGGAATCTTTATCGCCATCATCGTCGGATCAGATACGAAAAGAGTTGCTGTCGTTGGTGAAATCCGTCAAAGGACAAGTCTTGAATTCTAAAAATTTGTATGTTGAATTGGATTGGAAAAAACCCTTGCCGGTGCAGAAAAACAATAAGGCAGTAACAGAAAATAATGAAGAACCATTAAATGATCTCGGGCGCGAAGTTCTTGGTTGTCAGCGATGTTCATTAGCCAGGACCAGAAAAAACATCGTTTTCGGCGACGGCAACGGATCGGCAAAAATTGTCTTTGTGGGAGAAGCGCCGGGCGCGGATGAAGACGAGCAAGGCTTGCCCTTTGTGGGTCGGGCGGGGCAGCTCTTAACAAACATTATAAAGGCGATGGGACTTGCGCGAAAAGATGTTTATATCTGTAATATCCTCAAATGCCGCCCGCCCGGAAACCGCAATCCCCTGCCCGACGAAATTCGGTTGTGCGAGCCTTTTTTGAAACAGCAACTGCAACTGATCTCACCACAAATCATTTGCGCGCTGGGATCGTTTGCCGCGAAGACCCTTTTAAAAACCGAAACACCTATTACCGCATTACGCGGCCGTTTTCAAACCTATGAAGGGATCAAGCTAATGCCAACGTATCATCCGGCCTATCTTTTACGGAATCCGTCGGCTAAAAAGCAGGTTTGGGAAGATGTCCAGTTGATCATGAAGGAAATAGAACTCTGCGAAGGATCATAAAGTCAGGAGAGGTGCAACCATGTTAAAAAGATTATCCTTCGTATTACTGCTGATCCTCATCGTGACAGCCGGTGTCCTCCATGCGCAGGATAAGAAACCTTTATTTCATGTGATCAATCTGGACGGCGTCATTACCTCACCCTCGGCAAAATATGTCGCTGAAAGCCTGGAAGAAGCGCAAAAAACAGGTGCGGACGGTATGATCATTTTACTCGACACGCCCGGGGGCTTGGACACAGCTATGCGGGATATTGCCAAAAGCATTCTCAACGCGCCGTTGCCGGTCATCGTTTATGTCTATCCGTCAGGCGCGCGAGCCGCTTCGGCGGGAGTGATTATCGCGCAGGCCGCGCATGTTGCCGCCATGGCGCCCGGAACCAATATCGGCGCTGCCCATCCTGTACTGATCGGCATCGGGGGCAGCGGCGAAATGGACAAAACCATGTCCCAAAAAATAGAGAATGACGCGGCGGCTTACGCCCGCAGTATAGCCAAAACTCGAGGCCGCAGCGAGGAATGGGTAGAGAAAGCGGTACGCAAGAGTGAATCAATCACGGCGGATGAGGCTTTAAAATTGAAGGTCATTGATGTTGTGGCCGTGGATATTGAAAAACTATTGGCGGCGATTGATCAGAAGGACGTAACCGTTGCCGGAAGCAAAAGGAAGCTATTTACCGCCAATGCTGTTTTGGATACAAAAAAGATTGGCACGCGGCAAGGGATTTTGGCGGCGATTTCCAATCCCAATATCGCCTATATTCTTTTACTGATCGGCCTGGCAGGCCTGTATTTCGAGTTTTCCACACCGGGCGCGATTTTGCCCGGCGTCATCGGCGGGATATCCCTGCTTTTAGCGTTTTTCGGTCTTTCCACCCTGCCGGTGAATTACACGGGAGTATTGCTGATTCTATTCAGTATTGTTTTATTCATTGCGGAGATAAAAATTATGAGTTACGGCATGCTGACAGTAGGCGGTGTTATATCCATGGCGCTGGGATCATTTTTCCTTTTTGACACGCCGGAACCGGCGCTGAGAGTTTCCTTGCAGGTATTGATACCGGCTGTCGTTGTGGCTTCCGCTTTCTTTATCGTGGTGATCTGGCTGACGATCAAGGCGCAGATGAGAAAACATTATTCCGGAACAGAAACAATGATCGAAGCGCAGGGTGAAGCCGTGACAGACATTGACATGAAAGGACAGATTTTGTTTCAAGGCGAATACTGGGCAGCTGAGAGCAATTATCTGATACCAAAGGGAGCAAAAGTCCTGATCAAGAAAGTGGAAGGGCTTAAGCTGACAGTTGAAGAGATAAAAATAATTAATCAAAATAACACTTAAGGGGGAAGATTAAATGATTGGTGCATTACCGGTTCCGTTGATTGTTGGGATAGCGCTGGTGATTATGTTTCTGGCGTCAGCAATTCGTATTTTAAATGAGTATGAAAGGGCGGTTATTTTCCGTCTAGGCCGTATTCGGGACGTCAAAGGCCCAGGTTTGATTATTATCATTCCGATGGTCGATAAGATCGTCAAGGTCGATATGCGGACGATCACCTTGGATGTTCCTCCCCAGGATGTCATCACGAAAGATAACGTGTCCATCAAGGTCAGCGCCGTTGTGTATTTTCGTGTCACCGACGCAAACGCGGCGCTTGTCAAAGTTGAGAATTACTTATACGCCACTTCACAATTAGCCCAGACGACTCTGCGAAGTGTTTGCGGCCAGATGGAACTGGACGAGATTCTCTCCGAGCGCGAAAAGATCAATATGCATTTGCAGGCAATTTTGGATCGCAGCACTGATCCCTGGGGGATCAAAGTATCCCTTGTGGAAGTAAAACATATTGACCTGCCGGAGGAAATGAAACGGGCTATGGCCAAGCAGGCGGAAGCAGAAAGAGAAAGAAGGGCGAAGATCATCAATGCGGAAGGCGAATTCCAGGCGGCTCAGAAGCTGATAGATGCAGCTGCCCTGATGGAAACCCAGCCCATGTCGCTGCAACTGCGTTATTTGCAGACGTTAAACCAGATTGCAGCTGAAAATAATTCAACAGTCGTATTTCCGATACCGATTGATTTGTTTAAACCATTTATGAAATTAGCGGAAAAAGCATAAAAAATTGTTCGGCAGGGGCTCAGACCC
>JANYAF010000236.1 GCA_025355175.1 Deltaproteobacteria bacterium
CCTCTCTGGATGCGGGAGATGAATCGTTGTTCCGTTATGTCAATCGGCCGCACGCCAATATCTCTTTTGATCAGATGGTCAAAGGCCTGACCGATTTTACCCGAAACTTTTCAGGCGAGGTTTGGCTGGAGGTGCTCTTGCTTTCCGGAGTTACGGGCATGGCTGAAGAAGCGCAAAAAATTGCCACTTACGCAAAAGAGATTGGACCGGCGAAGATACAACTTAACACAGTTTGCCGGCCTACCGCAGAAGACTACGCCAGTGCCGTGGGAAAAGAGCAGATGGAGAAGCTTGCCTTGCTCTTCCCTGGGATGGTAGAGGTCATCAGCGAAGATGAATCCGAACGTCTCCTCGATGCTACCATAAGCGATGCAAGCAACACGGAAATCATCAATTTGCTGGCGAGACGTCCCTGTACGCTAACAGGTGTCTGCACAGGGTTGGGTTTAAATCCGCATAACGCGGCCAAAAGACTCCAGCGGCTCGTTGACGAGAAAAGGATTACGTCTCTGCGCACCGACCATGCAGTATTCTATAAGATAGCGGAGAAATGCTAATGAAGGAATTGGTTGTTATCAGCGGCAAGGGGGGGACGGGCAAGACCAGTGTCACGGCTTCTTTTGCCGTGTTGGCCGATCGTCCCGTAATCTGCGACTGCGATGTGGACGCGGCGGATTTGCATTTGGTTCTGGAACCGACTGTCCGCGAACATCATGAATTCCGCAGCGGTCATGAAGCGGTAATCCGGCAGGCTGATTGTATTGAATGTGGGCTTTGTTATGACTATTGCCGTTTTACAGCGGTCAAAAAGGAGCAAACGACTAAAGGTAAGCTCTTGTTTTCGATTGATCCGGTATCCTGTGAAGGCTGTGGTGTGTGTGTCCGGTTTTGTCCGGAAAGAGCAATTGATTTCCCGGAGTCCCTCTGCGGCCAGTGGTTTGTATCGGATACTCGCTGCGGCCCGATGGTGCACGCGTGCCTGGGAGTGGCCGCTGAAAATTCCGGTAAACTTGTCTCAACCGTACGCCGCGAAGCCAAACATTTGGCCGATGAAGAAAATCATAAAATGGTTATTGTTGATGGCCCACCGGGGATAGGCTGTCCTGTTATCGCTTCTCTTACCGGCGCGACGCAGGTTTTGATTATCACCGAACCCACTGTATCGGGCGAGCATGATTTGGAAAGAGTGCTGGCATTGACACGCCACTTTCAAATCCCGGCGGCCATTTGTGTTAACAAGTGGGATATTAACGCGGAAATGACAAAGCAAATCGAGGACAAGGCAAAGCGTGCCGGTGCGAGCATTGCCGGACGGATTCGTTACGACCGCGCCTTTACCCAGGCGCAAATTTCACAAAAAGCGGTTGTGGAAATCGACGCAGAGTGCGCCCGGGATGTTAGACAAATTTGGATAAATATTAACTTGTAGGAGGTATATAATAGAAATGGAAAGTAAAAAAGTATGTGACACTTGCGGCGATTCCAGTTGTTCTGCCGCCAAAAAGAAGAACGATGAAAGTCCGGAAGAATATACTGATCGTATCAAACTACTGTCAAAAATGTGCCGTATCCAACATAAGATTGTCGTGCTCTCGGGCAAAGGCGGAGTCGGCAAAAGCACCGTGGCCGTCAATCTGGCAATGTCGCTCGCCCTTTCCGGTAAGCGAGTTGGTCTTCTGGATGTAGATATTCACGGCCCCAGTATTCCCACCATGTTGGGGCTCGAAAACAAAACTATCGAGGGCACCGCCGGCGGTCTTTTGCCGGTGGAACTGGAAAACATGAAGGTCATGTCCATAGGTTTTCTGCTGCAAAACCAAGATGACGCGGTTATCTGGCGCGGCCCTATGAAGATGGGTGTAATCAAGCAGTTTCTCACGGATGTGGAATGGGGAGATTTGGACTATCTCATTGTCGATGCTCCCCCCGGTACCGGAGACGAACCTCTTTCATTGTGCCAACTGATTGATCCATTGGATGGTGCGGTGATTGTCACTACGCCACAGAGGGTAGCGGCGGTGGATGTGCGCAAGTCGATCAGCTTCTGCCGGCAGGTTCATGTGCCGGTGCTGGGCGTCATCGAAAACATGAGCGGCTTTGTCTGCCCGAAATGTGGCGAGGTTACACATATTCTGCCTGCTGGCGGTGGCAAAAAAATAGCAGCGGATATGAAAGTACCCTTTCTGGGCGCTATACCCATGGATCCGGGCATTGCCAAGTCTGGCGATGAAGGCCGTGCGTTTATCCAGCATTATGCGTCAAGCCCGACGGCAATACTTATGCAGGAAATTATCAATAAGATTAGATCTACAGATAAAACAAAAAACTAAATTCATAAGGAGAAAAATACCATGAAAATTGCAATACCATTAGCCGAAGGAAAACTGACGATGCATTTTGGTCACTGCGCGAGCTTTGCTCTTATTGAAGTGGACGCAACACAAAAAAAGATACTGAAGCGCGAGGATATTGACGCGCCACCACACCAGCCGGGGCTTTTGCCGCCGTGGCTTGCCGAACGCGGGGCGAATGTGATCATTGCCGGGGGCATGGGGCAGCGCGCTCAGGAATTATTCGCCGCGCAGGGCATCCAGGTAATCGTCGGAGCATCGGCGGAAACACCTGAGAAGTTGATCGCCGATTATTTCGCCGGAACGCTGCAAGTCGGCGCAAATGTTTGCGACCACTGACGCTGAAACTGAAGCATCTAAAAAATGTCGGGGCAAAAATTTGCACTAACCGGCCGGTTGTAAAGCGAGGCATATAATGTATAATCAGGCCGTATGTCGTTTACCATGCTGCCGGCATTATGAATGCCCCGGTCAAATCATAAAAACAAAAAGGAGGGTAATTATGTCTGATCTGAAATTAAACGCAGTGGACAAGATTGAAATTCTGACATTACAGGACAACTATATCGAAATGACGGCTACGGACAGCAGCGCTGTGATTACCCGTGCCATGCCGCTCAAAGACGGAGAATTTCGCACCTCCATTCTGGCGGAGCACGGCTTTTCGGCCACTGTAAAGACAACAACCGGCGAAAAGACGAATACCTTGTTGTTTGACTTCGGTTTTTCTGGAGACGGCGCAGCTCTGGC
>JANYAF010000004.1 GCA_025355175.1 Deltaproteobacteria bacterium
GTGACGAGACAGACGAAAAAGAAATCATGCAACATTGCCGGGATTATCTGTCCGCCTATAAGGTTCCCAGAGGAGTGTCGTTTGTCGCAACCCTCGATTAAGGAAAAATAATGATGAACAAGTTCATTGATCTTTCAGTGGCAATTGAAAGTGGACTGCCCAGTGACCCGCCAATCATGATACCCAAGATTACATACGTAGATCATGCGCTTGGGGCTGAGAGCATGAAGACGTTTTTCCCGGGACTGACCGCCGGTGATCTGCCGGGTGGACTTGGTTGGGCGGTCGAGATACTGGAAGTCTCGACGCATGCAGGCACGCATATGGACGCGCCCTGGCACTTTCACCCCACACAGGATCAGGGAAAGCCGGCACTGACCATCGATAACTTCCCGCTTGCGTGGGGCGTGGGCAATGGTGTAAAATTCGACTTTTCCGATTTTCCTGACGGGTACAACATCTCGGTTGAGGATATAAAAGACAAGCTCGGCAAAATCGGTCATACACTAAATTCAGGGGATGTATTTCTTGCACAAAGCGGAGCGGCGCCCTACTGGGGCTCACCCGAATACCTTTTGAAAGGTTGCGGGTTCAGTCGGGAATCCACGCTTTGGATTCTTGATCAAGGCGTGCATGTGGTTGGAACGGACGGCTGGAGCTGGGACCGGCCACTTCCCTTCCAAGCCAAAGAATTTGCTCAGACAAAGAATGCCGCAATTATTTGGGAAGGACATTTTGCGGGTATTGAAAAGGGATATTTTCAGATTGAAAAGCTCACAAATTTAGATCTGCTGCCATCAACAGGTTTTAAAATTTACTGCTTCCCGATTAAAATTAAGGGGGCAAGCGCAGGGTGGATAAGGGCAGTAGCAGAGCTTGTGTAATAAGGGATAGTCCTATTTAATTTTTTTAATCCCGCTTAAGCGGGACGAGCGTCAATTCTCCGCGAGCTTGCTCGCGATATAATGACGTTCATTTCATACCTCGACAGCGAGCTCGCGAGGTGGTTGATCTTATGATGTGTTGGGTAAATCTTTTAATCGCAAGAACATGCGGATGAATTCCGCGAAGGAGGTTACTATGGAGTTGGCTGCCGCAGTCAGAGGAAGAAGAAGTATTCGTAAATTCAAATCACAGGATGTGCCCAAAAGTGTCATCAGGGGAATTTTGGAAGAGGCGCGCTGGTCGCCATCCTGGGGGAACACGCAGCCCTGGACTTTATGCGTATTGACGGGTAATACACTGGCGAAATTTAAGGAAATGAATCTCCGACAAACGCTGGCTGGTGCGGCAACGGCCTCCGATGTGCCCATGCTGGAACAATGGCCTGATGCCATGAAAGCGCGCTACGGCGATCTGGGAAAAGTTGTATTAAGTGCACAGGGTATCCAAAGAGACGATAAAGCAGGGCGCATGAAATATTATCAGGATATGGTTTCCGCCTTTGACGCCCCGTGCCTCATTCTGGCCTGCATTTCGCGAGATAATCTCGTCGAATATCAGATGCTGGACGTCGGCCTTATCGTCCAGACCGTCTGTCTTGTGGCTCATGATAAAGGCCTGGGCACTTGCCTTTTGGCAGCGGCCGCGCGTTATCCCGCCGAAATCAGAAAGATTGCGGCAATTCCTGATGACCAGAAAATTGTTGTGGGAATTGCGCTGGGCTATCCTGATCCCTCATTCCCTCTCAATAATTTTGAGCGCGAGAGAGCAAAACTCGATGAGATCGTCCATTGGATGGAATAGACGGTAGATTCCGGAATGAGAGTAATTAAAGGCGATAGCAAGGACAACAACATGAACACAATTCCTGCTGATGCCTCGACGGTGATGCTCTTGAGGCCTTGTCCGGACACAGGCGTCAAAGACATCGAAGTGCTCCTGGTGCTGCGGAATCGCAAGAGCAGTTTTGTTCCCGGCTATCATGTGTTCCCCGGCGGCGTTCTCGATCCTGAAGATTACGAACCCGGTATGGATCGCTTTATCCGGTGCCTCGACAGGAAACAGGCCGCCCGGATTCTTCCCGATATGTCGCATCCTGAAAAAGCTCTGGGTGCCTGGGTTGCGGGCATCCGCGAGACGTTTGAGGAGGTTGGGCTTTTGATCGCCCGGAAAAAGGACGGCGCCCCCGTTACCATGGAAACAGACGAGGAACGCCTGCGGTTCGGCCGCTACAGGCAGGGGCTCATCAAGGGAGAAATGAAATTTCCTCAGATGCTGGAAGAGGAAGACATTGTTCTCCCCGGAGAGGGCCTTCATTACTTTTCTCACTGGATTACGCCTGAATTTTTGCCGCTGCGCTATGATGTGCGATTCTTTGTGACAAAGTCCCCGGCCGGACAAACCGCCGTTTGCGACGGCGTGGAGCTGACAAATCACGCCTGGCTGCGGCCTTCCGTGGCCCTCAAAGACTATGAGGCGGGCAAGATCGGGATGGTCCTGCCCCAGATCATTACGCTTGAGGAACTCTCCCGTTTCAAGACGGTTGAGGAAGCCCTCGCGTCTGCGCGGGAGCGCCACGTCCCCGCCATACTGACCAAGATTGTTCAGCTTGACGGCAGAGATGTGGAAGTGATGCCCGACGGCACAGTTTTTGAAAGCCGCCCGCCTGTTTACTCATGGCCTGACCAGAAGAAGTAATTTGGGAAAGGATATGTTAAATATCTTCATCAGACCCCGTGATATTTCTCGTCGCCGAGGCCTTCTGATGTAACAAAAGGAACTCATGCAGGATTTTACGGAAGGTAACATTACCAAGCAGGTAATTAATTTTACATTGCCGATCATGCTGGGCAATGTGCTGATGTCCATCTATGGCATTATCAACCTGATCTGGGTCGGCCGTCTCCTGGGTCATGAGGCTGTAGCCGCCGTAGCCGTCTCCCTGCCGATCATCATGCTGATGCCCGCGTTTCTTATTGGTCTGGGTATGGCGACCAATGTCCTGATCGCTCAGGCCTTCGGCCGCAAGGACACGGCGATGCTCAAAAAAATCCTGTCGAACTCCTTTTTTGCCTCGACCCTTTTTTGTCTGCTTATTTCCATCATTGCCCTATTGTTCCGTCGCCAGCTACTGGAATGGGTGCAGGCACCTCTCGAAATTCAGGAGATGGCCCTGTCTTATCTGACGATTATAACGGCTACACTGGTCTTTCAGTTCTTTATCAACTGGATGAACGGAATGCTGCGCGGCCTGGGTGACGCCAAAACGGTAGTAAAAATCCTCATCCTGCTTGCTGTGTTCAATATTGTTCTCGTTCCGCTGTTTATTTGCGGCATCGGCCCTCTGCCTCCGCTCGGCGTGGCCGGCGCGGCATGGGGCACGGCGCTGGCCGCCGTGGCAACCTGTGTCATCGGCTATATTTACCTGCTGCGGTTCAATCCCTACATCAATATGCGTAACTGGGACTACAGTCTGAATTGGCACATCATCCGGGAAGTTTTCGTCATCGGCGTGCCCGCATCGCTGCAGATGATTGTGGTCTCGCTGGCCGGAGTCATTATCATCGCCTTGGTCAACCGCTATGGCACGGCTGTTACCGCGGCTTTTGGCATTGGCATGCAGATCGATATGCTGGCTACTATCCCCTTCATCTCCATCGGGATGGCGGCGACCACAATTGCCGGCCAGAATCTGGGCGCGCAGAAACTGGAGCGCGTTTTCCAGACCCTGCGGATATCGGTGTATTTCGGTCTGGCCGTTGCCCTTGTTTGTACCGCTGTGCTGTTGCTTTTCTCGCATCACATCGGCGCTATTTTCCTCGAGAAATCAGCGGAAAATACCCGGGTGCTTCATATTGTCCGCGATTATTATCATTGGATAGCGTTTATTTTTCCCTGCTTCGCCGTCATATTTGCCGTCCAGGGTGTGCTGCGCAGCGCAGGCGACACGATGGCTTTGCTGGCTCTCTCGTTTGTCGCTATGTTCGTCATTCGGATTCCTCTGGCCTATGGGCTTGCCGGCCCCTTGGGTTTTAAGCAGGACGGCATTTGGATGGCCATGCTGATGAGCAGCGCGCTGGCCGTCGGTTTGAACTGGCTTTACTACGCAAAGGGCCCGTGGAAGAAAAAGAGACTGTCAGGAAAGTAAAAACCCCGCGCAGCTTAGATGTACGGTTGGGCGTTGATCAGGACATCTCCCGGCAACGGATCTTTCCGCCAGATCATTTAAATGTGAGGTGTCCTACATGGTCAGGTTGAAGCAGGGGTTACCACGCAATCCCCTTCACCTTTAAAACGTCTTGTGCCGCTTTAAACCCTAACCTTGCCGCTATTTTATAATCTTCACCCGACTGTTTGGAATTGCTAAGCTTGTCATAGGCCAACCCTCTCCTATAATAAGCACTTGCATATTCAGGGCTCAGTTCGATTGTCTTGTCAAGATCCTGTATTGCCCGTTCGGGGTCTCCAAGACTATAGCGGGCATTCCCCCGGACATAATAGGCCTCTGCAAGATTCGGGTTCAGCTCGATGGCCTTGTCATATGAATCAATGGCCTCTTGATAGTTTCCCGATACGGAAGAAGCGTATCCCTTTTTAAACCAGTCGATTGCCGAGAGTTCTCTAACGGCTTTATTATGGTCCACTGCCGGTTCCTGTTTCTTGACACCCGCTGCCGTCGTTAATTCTTTCCGCAGCTTTTCATTTTCTCTTGCAAGATCGTTCACTGCCGATTCCTGCTTCTTGAGACTCGCTATCGCCGTCAATTCTTTCCGCAGCTTTTCATTCTCCCTTGCAAGGTCGTCCAACCGTTTCTTGCTTTCCGCCAGTTCCTTCGTTTTTTCGTTATCTTTGTGAAGGACGTCCATGGGCTTATCGGCTTTGTTTCGCTGGTTGATCTCGATGGCCTTGTTATAATCCTCCATCTCTTTAATCTTATCACCCATTTTACCATGGATGACTCCCCGGTTATGATAGGCGCTTGCGTATTCCGGGTTTAGCTCGATGGCTGTGTCCATATCTTTGAGCGCCTGACTGAAGCTGCCGAGTCTATTGTGGACCGTTCCCCGATTATAATAGGCCTCCGCAAATTTTGGATTCCATGAGATGGCAGCGTAGAAATCTTTTAACCCTTTTTCCAGGTCGCCAAGTTTTACATAGGCAGTCCCCCGATTGTTATAGGCCTCCGCATAGTCTGGTCGCAGCTTGATGGCCTTGTCATAATCCTTGATTGCCCGATTGAAATCGCCAAGATCATTGTGGGCAATCCCCCGATTATTATAGGCCTCTGCATGGTTTGGGTCTATCTCAACGGCCTTGTTGTAATCCTGTATTGCCCGATTGGGATCACCAAGATAATGGTAGGATAGACCCCGTCTATAATAGGTGTCTGCCTTTCCCGGAACCAGCGTCATGAACTTTCCATACTCCTGTATGGCCTGCTGATAGGCGCCTTTCTCGTGATAGACCCTGGCCTGTTCTAAAGCACTTGCCGCCTGCAGGGTTATATCATTGGTCCTTTTTTGGGCAAAGAGCGGATTGGCCACAAACAGGAAAGATATCATCATAATTGATATGGAGCACAAGATACCTGTTTTGATTTTCATCTTGTCAACCCTCCTTGAGGTCGGGATTATTTTTTGATAAAATGTTGCTTATTCATGGTTGAACTATAGGAAACGCTATCTTGCATGTCAAGGAAATCTTGACCACAAAATGTGGGGCGTGGTACTAATGACTGTGCTGATGGCACATTCCGACAGGTGGAAACCTTGCAAACCGATTTAGGTGAGCATATGAATCGTTATAACCATGAGCGGACAGATCAGGGAATATCCTCAAATCCCCAAATATGCTTCCCTGATTTTGGGATCCTGGAGCATATCGCGGCTGTTGCCGGTAACAGCCACGCGTCCCGATTCCAGGACGTATACCCTGTTCGATACTGCCAAGGCTTTTGCAGCGTTTTGCTCAACCAGCAGAATGGTTATACCCCTTTCATTGATTGTCTTTATGGCTTTGAACAGGCTCTCTACAATCTTAGGCGCGAGCCCCATGGATGTTTCATCCAGCATTAAAACTTTTGGTTCCGTCATAAGGGCTCTTCCCAGAGCCAGCATCTGCTGTTCTCCCCCGCTCAGCGTACCTGCCAATTGTTCTTTACGTTCCTCAAGGATGGGAAACATCTCATAAACATCGGCCATGATTTTTTTAATTTTTGATTTATCATTCCGGAAGACATATCCCCCCAACAGAAGGTTCTTGTAGATGGGCATTGAGGGAAACAGCCTCCTCCCCTCCGGGCATTGCGTAATTCCCATGCCAACGATTTCATCGGGGCGGAGACGTTGGATATCCCTATTTTGAAATTGAATACTGCCCGATTTGGGCCGGGTCAGGCCTGAGATCGCCCTGAGCAGGGTACTTTTCCCCGAACCGTTGGCCCCCAGAATGGCGACCAGTTCCTTCTCTTCCACATTGATGGATATATTGTCCAATGCCTGGGCATTGCCGTAAAAGACATCCAGATTATTTATTTTAAGCATGGTAACCTTCCCCCAGATAGGCCTCAATGACATTTTTGTCCTTGCTTACATCCGCAGGCGATCCTTCAGCTATTTTCTGCCCATAATTAAGTACGACCACCCGGGTGGAGATACTCATAACGACACTCATTTTGTGTTCAATCAGACAAATTGTCACCCCCTGGTCATTGATCTTCCGGATAACATCAATCAGCGGCTTCATCTCCTTGTCGGTAACACCGCCCATTGGCTCATCAAGCAACAAAAGCTGCGGACAAGTCGCCAAAGCCAGACCGATGGCCAAACGCTTTTGCTCTTCTTGTGTGATGGCGCTTGCCGGCATAAGACGCTTTTCATACAGGCCGATCATCTGGGCGATATCATCGGCTTTTTCCAGGCATTCCTTCTCCTCCATGGTGGTTCGCGGGTTGCGCAAAACAGCTCCGAAGATGCCCGTTTTTGTTCTTAAGCGATAACCGATAATCAGATTGCCCTGCACGGTATTCTGGGCATAAATCGTCGTGTGTTGAAAGGTCCTGGCTATCCCCTTTACGGCAATGTTATAGGGCTTCAATCCGGTGATGTCCTCACCGGCGGCGAGCACCCGTCCGCTGCTTGGTTTGTGAAACCCGGTAATCAGATTGAACACGGTTGACTTACCCGATCCATTGGGACCAATGATGCTGACAATTTCACCTCTGTTGATTTTAAAGGTGAGGCTGTCCACTGCACGCAAACCGCCAAAATATTTGGAAAGATCTCTGACATCAAGCATATGTTCACCCTTATGAATTCTTCTCAGACAGTTTCGCCTTTAATTTCTGCATACCTCCCACAATCCCCTGAGGCATGAAGACAATAACCAGAACCAAGATCAGTCCGTATGCTATTAATCTAAAGCCCGCCAAATAATGCAGAAGCTCACCGAGAATTGTAACCACGATGGCTCCGACAATCGGCCCTGTGATTGTGCCGATGCCTCCCAGAACGACAAAGAGAAGCACTTCAAATGTAACGTGATAGCTGGCAATTTCCGGATCGAGGAATCCGATATACACGGCATAGAGGCTGCCGGCAATGCTACCCAGAAAAATACTGGCGACAAAAGCCAATAGTTTTGTCCTCATGGGATTAATGCCAATGGAGCTGGTCAGGTCCTCGCTTTCCCTTACCGCCACCAGGCTTCTTCCCACCAACGAATGAACGATCCGGTACACAATGAAAAGTGTGAGAAGAAGAAAGAACAGCATCAGATAATACATGGAGGCAAGAGAAGTAAAGTTGATCGTTATCCCCAAAGGGAGCTCTATCGGTGCCGGAGGCGGAATCCCTAATACGCCGCGTGTCCCCTCTGTAAGTGATTCCCAACGCTCTACGGCAATAAATAAAATCACATTAAAACAAAGTGTCCCGATGGCAAAATAGGAACCTTTGGACCGGAGCGTCGGCAGTCCAATCAGAAAACCAATGACAGAGGCTAGAAGGGCGCTCAACACCAGAGCCGGCCAGAAGCTAAGACCAACCTTCAGCATGAGCAGGGCCGTGGCATATGATCCGATGCCGAAAAACCCCCCCATAGCCAGATTAGCCTGGCCCGTATAACCCATGATCAGATTCAACGAAAGGGCTGCAATCGACCAGATGCACATGAGGATGAGAATGTGCATCCAGTATTTGTCCCTGACCACAAGGGGCAGAAGGAAAGCAGCCATGATCAACAGCAAATACAGCCATCTTTTTCCAGATAGTAATTTCATAAATCCTTCCATCAGTGTGACCTCGCTCCGAACAGTCCTGTAGGTTTGAAGGCAAGAACGCCAATCAGAATGGCAAAGGCGATAATCTCGTTGTAATCGGTACTTAAATAGGCGCCACCCAGGCTTTCCACCAGGCCGATTATGTATCCGCCGATGATGGCGCCGGGAATGCTTCCCATGCCGCCCAGGATAATAATGACAAATGCTTTAAGGATCACAGAGTCGCCCATAGTATTATAAACAAGAAATATGGGCGATATGAGGGCGGCTGCCACAGCCGCCAAGGCTGAGCCCACAGCGAATACCATGGTTTCGACTCTGCTCACGTTAATCCCTACCAGAAGCGCACCCTCGCGGTCCTGCGCCAAAGCCTCGATCGTCGCCCCGGCTATTGTTTTCTTGATGAAGAGATTGAGCAAAACGATGAGAACAGCAGTAATGAGTACAATCAGAATTCTCTGGGTGGTGATCACGGTGCCCATGATGTTGAAGACGCTGTCATTGGTAGGCGGAAAGCGCTTGAAATCGGTACCCCAGATCAGCAGCATACTCGCCTTAAACATAAAGATAAGCCCGATTGCCGCGATGAAAGAATTCAAATGTGGAGCATCCACCAGAGGATGGTAAACCAGCCAGTGCATAATCATCCCGATGATCGCCAGGGCGGCCATGGCAAAAAGAATGGCGATCCAATAGTTGAATCCCAGAGAAACAACCGCCAGGAAGGTCAGATAAGCCCCCGCAGTGTAGAGAACACCATGGGCGAAATTTGGTATGTTCAGGATTCCGTATTCCAGTGTCAAACCCAGGGCAACCAGTGCATAGACACTGCCCACCATAATGCCGTTTATTGTCTGCTGTAGCAATAGAGACACGAATCTTATCCTCCTTAATTAGACATGGAACCGGTGGTGGTGCGGCCTCTGCACCACCACACCCTTGCCATCGATCGACCAGTCACATCTTCAAATTATTTTATTCCTTCCAGGCTGATTTTTTCCCCGGCGCATAAAATTCCTTCCCCCACACAAGAGGGATGGGCTTCGAATATTTGCCGTCTTTAACGGCAATGGCGAAGGTAACCCCAAGAAGCTCTCCATTGGGACCAATGCCGTCGCGCATAGTTGTCGCGTATTTGCCAACCGGAAGGACGTCGTTGATTTTACTGAAAATCGCGTAAGGATCATCCTTTGTCTGAGCTTTTTCGGTGGCCTTCACGATCATCCATACGATCTCATAATGGGCTGCGGCCTCGTAAGTAGGAACATAGTCTTTCCCGTATAGCTGATGCAGTCTCTTGCCGAATGCCTGGGCAATGGGCAAAGGTCGCAGATCGAACGGACATACACCGATGGAGTTTTCCAGGTTTTTCATACCGGCCACTTTTGCCATCTCATCAAGTTTGATCTGGTCGCCCATCAGAAAGCCCCCCTTATAACCCAGTTCCCGGGCCTGGTTGACGATCATTGCTGCCGGCTCCGACGGTCCGTAAAGATTGATGACATCCGGTTTTGTCTGAAGGATCTTTGTCAGATAGGGGTAGAAATCCGTGACGCCCATATAATTGACCGAATCGGTGGCTACGACCTGGCCGCCCAGCTTTTTCCAGGCAGTATCGGAAGTTTTCAACCAGAACACGGCGGCCTCGTGGGTTCCCGTCAGATGGGCTAGCCTCGATCCCATCGCAAAAGCCCTCCTCACCATTTCCACGCCATAGGCCAGATCACCGCGGGCGGGCACGGAAAAAACCAGTTTATTCTTCTGACTGATGATGTCTATATTGGTCGTATAGCCGCTGATGATAAAACCTTCTCTTTCATTTATTTTTTCCAGAGCCAGAATACCTCCTGCGTGGGGGACATCAACAAAAATAGGTTTTTCCGAGGAAACCATCCGGCGTACATTGGCTACCGTATTGGCGGGTTTGTACATATCATCGTAGAACACCAGCTTGAGTTCATATTTCTTACCTTTCACAGTAACGCCGCCTTCGGCATTCACATCATCCACGCCAATTTTTAAACCTGTCAGGCAGTTTTCTCCGTATTTTGCAGCACCCCCGCTCAGCGGGCCTGAATAGCCAATGTAGATTGCCCCATCCCACTTTGCGGCTTTGGCTTCTCCCATCCACAATCCCGTCATAAAAATCACGGCCATGAAAGCCAGCAATATTGTCTTCATGAAATACCTTTCTTTCATTTCTGCCTCCTTTTTTAGAACAGCTAATGAGCTGCAATCATTTTGATCACGCTCCGATCTGCCATCAGCCGGGCAGATCGCGCAGATACGGCCGGCCGGCTATTCCTTCCAAACGGAAGTCTTCCCGGCTGGATAAAGGTCTTTGCCCCAGATCAGTGGGATCGGTTTTGTATATTTGCCGTTTTTAACGGCAATGACGTAAGTGCCTCCAAGGAGTTCTCCGTTCGGACCCATGCCATCTCGCATGTTGGGGTTGTTCTTCTCGAGAGGCAAAACGCTGTTGATTTTGCTGAAAATGGCATAGGGGTCATCTTTTGTCTGGGCCTTCTCGATACATTTGACGATCATCCATACAGCTTCATAGTGAGCGGCAGCCTCCCGGGTAGGAACATAGTCCTTCCCGTAAAGCTGGATGAGCCGCTTGCTGAAGGCTTGGGATGGCGGCAACGGCCACAGCGGGTATGGGCAGACCCCAATGGAGTTGTTTAGGTTTTTTAAACTGGCGACCCTTTCCATCTCGTCGAGCTTGATCTGGTCGCCCATCAGGAAGCCTCCCTTGTAACCCAGCTCCCGAGCCTGGTTGACGATCATTGCCGCCGGTTCCGACGGTCCATAGAGATTGATGACATCCGGCTTTTCCTGAAGACATTTTGTGAGATAGGGATAGAAATCGGTAACACCCATATAATTGACCGAATCGGTGGAGACAATTTGCCCGCCCAGTTTTTTCCAGGTCTCCTGGGAAAGTTTCATCCACGAGACCCCCGCCTCGTGACTGCCTGTGAGATGGGCCATCCTCGGTCCAAACTCAAAGGCTTTTTTCACCATCTCCAGACCATAGGACAAATCGCCGCGGGTGGGCGGCATAAACACGAGTTTGTTCTTCTGACTGATGACATCGTTATTGGTTGTGTAACCATTGAGGATGAAACCTTCCCGCTCATTGATCTTTTCCAGGGCGAGAATACCCCCCGCATGAGGGCAGAAAACAGCAATCGGCTTTACCGATGATACCATACGGCGAACATTGGCCACCGAATTGGCAGGCTTATACATGTCATCGTAATAGAGCAATTTTAGTTCATATTTTTTACCTTTCACAGTGATACCACCCCCGGTATTGACATCTTCAATGGCAAGCTTTGTCCCTGTCAGGCAATTTTCGCCGTACTTCGCCGCCCCCCCGCTCAGGGGTCCTGAAAAGCCAATCGTGATGACTCCATCCCACTCGGCGGCAGCAGCCACGCCCAGCCCCATTCCCATCCAGGCGAAGATCGCCATGACGGCCAGTAAAAATATCCTTCCAGATACGTTATGTTTCATAAACCCTCCTTCACCTTTTTTTATAAGCCGAACTCATATCTACGTCCCTGACAAGGACATACGCTACACGCATCAATGGGGTTTCCTGGTGGGTTTAAATGCCGCTTCGCTTTGCGTACAAGAAAAGGCCCACCAAGAACAAAAAGCATTCTGCACCGTAAGCAAATGATCATGGACAGGAAGTCTGCCCCCTCTATTTGTGAACGGATCAAACTTGTTCACATTTTATTACTAAAAGAAATCGAAGTTGAAAGCATTACGTCCGATGCTTCGGACACATCACTGTTTTAACTTCAAAGGATACCGTGTACTATCGTAAAATAAGCTCATTGCACCCTGCGTAGGGCAAGCAAATTTACATATAGCGAAAAGAAGAGCATTGTGGGCGTGCATTTTTCTATATTTAGGAAGCGCCCTGACCATATGGATATTGCCATCCTGGGTCATTTCTGTGAATTACATTCTATTATTGATGAATAGCTACTTTAAAAAGCAACAGTCTGTCAAGTTTTTTATGTTTCAGGATTAAGGCGACTATTGACAATCGCCCTTCTGCTTAGTTAGTTATGTGGTAAAAGATCCAAGGAGGTTTCATATGGGAGAAGTTGTTCATACATCAAAAATTAAAATCGTCAGGGAAAAAGGACCGACTCGGAGAGCGATGATAGAGGGTTTTTCGGAACCGGTCTATTATGGTGTCCACGGGGGGATCATGAAATTCTACAAAGTCGAACCGGAAAAGGAGCATGCGGCAACACTCGATCATATTGTTGCAGCAACAGCAGGCTGAATGATGGGAACACTGGCCACGTTGATGGCCGGAAAAAATATTCCCACCCCGGAAACTCTTTATTGGGCTGATGTAGGAGGAGATATTGAAAATGTCAATGGTGTTCTCAAGATCACAACCATTCGCGTTAAATACCACCTGAAAACAACCGAAGAAAAGATGGCCGATGCAAAAGAGTGCTTCTCCAACTATATCACTCGTTGCCCAGCCGCCCAGAGTGTCATCGGATGTATCAAGATTGAAGACGAATTGTTCTTCGAGAAGTAAATAAAATATTGCTGTCAAAATATAAGAAAGCGGTAAGAAAATATTTTTCTTCTTGAGGTTCCACCATTCAGCACTTCGCTTTCAAGAAGTCCACAGCCAAACGGGAAAGTGCGCGAACGCCTGTTCTCAAGGCGTTTTCGCCTATATCGAAGATATGAACCCTTATATTTGAAATTGCTTCGCCCTGGCTCATACTCGATAGGGCGAAGCAATGGTTATAATTTTTTACTTCTTTTTATCTGACACTATGGGCTTGGCTATGACTGTAAAGACATCGTTTACAAAACCAGCACATTCAATATAACTGCCCTTGGCGGTATAGGCGTCACCTGTATTGACCGCACTATCATAGATCACGGTATCGCCGGAAGAGAACATGATTATTCTTCCTCGTTTCGGTTTTGTAAAACTTACAACCATGTCTTCATCTGCTACCATCCACTTATTATATCCATCGCCCTCAATTTTCACGGAATTTCCTCCGGCTTTTAAGGAGGCGGTGCTCTGGGCCGGACTATACAACATATCAGAAATCCATGCCCATGTGTCCCCATTCTTTTCTAAAAGGGTAAGCTCCGTCTGGTCGCGGATGGCGTCAAAGGGCATGCCCGCGAACTCAGGGGAATCGATCCTTTTGGTGCCCATAAAAACCACGTATCCCGGCAGTTCCTTGTAAAGCAATGACTTAACAAAATGCGAATCCACGGCCATAATCCCCTCCAGGGGAGAGACGTTACGACGCAGCCAGACCATTCCATCCATGTTGATACGGAGGCTTTGCGGTTTTTCTATTGGCTTTACTTTTTGCATACCGATCACATCGATCCCGAGCGTAGCTGGCGAGCTCATGTAATAAGTCTCTCCGCCCGTACTGGTAAAATATGAACGGTTGCCTTCGACATCGTAATAGTAGCCATTGTTATAAACGAGTGTCATTGCCGGCATTTTTTCCTTTTCCTTGAACATGAACAGGGTAGCGCTGTTCTCTTCCTCATCAAACACGACCTGGCCTATTTTTGTGTCGCTGGCATAATAACCGCTGAAGGACGCATAATCCTGCGGTAATTTCTGCGCTTTTGGTGGAATCAGTATGGTTTTTCCTTCTCTGGAAACAAGCTTTTTCTCAACCAAAACAGCATCCATTCCTGCTAATGCTATTTTCATTGCATTACTTCCCTTTCCGGCAGCGATGACGGCAACCGATATTCTCCTATCGGGAACCGTGAAAACCATAGAAGAGTAATTCCCCGTGCCGCCGCTCTTGCCCAACAACTGAATTCCGGCCGCATCATACCGGGGAAGGCCTGTCATATCCCAGCCCAGTCCGATAGAAATTTCCGGATTCCTCAGTTTGCCCCGAAACGCGGAAGGCTGAGCTTTTCTCATCTCGGCGAGAGAATCTTTCTTCAGGAGTTTGCCTGCCGCTGAAAAGGTATCTGCAAAAAGGCAAAGCTCCTCGGCAGTTGAAGAAAGCCCGCCTGCCCCCAATACCGAGAGCGTTTCAGTCGGATGCATTTCCCCGGTCTTCGGGTCGTAATATAATGCCACCGGCTTGCCCTTGATTTCACCAACACCGATGCCGGTGTTTTTCAGGCCCAGCGGCTTGAACATCCTTTTTTCAATAAAGTCCATGTATTGCCGTTTACTTACCCGCTCCACAATCATTTCTGCCAACGTAAACCCGTCATTGCAATACACAGCCATTGCTCCCGGGTCATGCTTGAGATGCGCGCGGGCGAGCGTATTGATGGTTTCCTGCTTCACTTTGTTATCGTATTTGAACCCAAATGAATTAGAAACCTCTGTCCCCGGTAAGCCCGATACGTGGTTCAGTAGCATTCTTACGGTGATCTTCTTATATCTATTGTCAGTCATCTTGAATTCCGGAAGATAGTCCGTGACCGGCTTATCGAGTAAAACCTTGCCGTCATCAACGAGCAGCATGATTGCAGCTGCTACATACACCTTGCTGATAGAGCCAATATTAAAGAGTGTAGTTGTAGTAACAGGTATGCTCTTCTCTCTGTTGGCCATACCAAAGCCTTCGGCATAAACGACCTTGCCATCGACCATTATGGCAGCCGTTGCACTTCCACATTTGCCGCTGTTTATATCCTGCCAGATTGCGCTGCGGACTTTGGAAATAGCGCTTTCATAGGGATTTTTCTTGCTTGCTGCAGCGTCGAATGCAAGTGTTGTAACCAACACACAGCAAAGACAAAATGCGTTTACCATTCTGTTTTTTAACATGACTTCCTCCTTATTCTAACTTGATAAGACGTTGCTCATTATGGACGATATGTTTATATTACCACTTCGAAAGAGAGGCCCCTTGCGGGAGGAGACCCTTCTTGATATTTTTCTGCTCATACA
>JANYAF010000008.1 GCA_025355175.1 Deltaproteobacteria bacterium
TGGCTTTCTCCATATCGTCGGCAGACATATCATTTTCAGAATAAAATTTTTGCGCTTCGTCAAAGACGTTCAGCGTTTCGTTAATATGCGGATCGCGATAGGACAGAAACGCGAAAATTCCCAGCGTCGCGTCGAATGACGACATGCCACCGTAAGCGCCGCCCTGAACACGGATATACTTGTAGAGGTAGCTGTTGGAAAGCTCCCGTGACGCCAGCATCAGAAGTGCGGAGGACGGATCATTGTATGCAGGCGCTTTCATGGCGCAGGCGACATAAGATACCTGCGTTGGAACGGCAATACCCGCATAGACGGGCGCAAGCGAAGGCTCGCCCGGCCTGTCCGTACGACGGCCTGCCGGTAGTTTTTCCAGAAGCCGGTTGATATGCTCGCAGGCGAGCTTCAAGCCATCGGCCTCGGCGGTGATATTGATGGTCAGGTTATTCTTGCTAAAGATGATTTTTTTTAATTGTTCCAGTTTTTCGCGCAAGTTCTTTCTGGACTTATCGAAGTCGCCCGACTGCTGCTGAACAAATCGCAACTGGGTCCGGCCATGCCATTGTTCATCGCGATAAGCCGGTAGTGTAAGCGCCGCTCCCGCCGCTCGTTTGGCAAAGATATGTCCGGACGGGACAATGGAGGATTGAAGATTATTTTTTCGTTCAGCGATTAAATCCCGCACTCTTGCTTCTTGATCCAAATCTCCTGAACAAATTATATCGCAAACGATATTGATGGCTTCCGGAAAAGTGCGATAGAGCGCTTTAAAAGAAAAAATCATTTTCTGCCAGGTGTCGGTCGCGTCCACGGAAAACCCGGCAGACAGGTCATAACCGAATCCGCCCATGTTGAGCGCAATGCGTTTGGCCATGTCATCATAAGAGAAGCCCGCCGCGCCCATGCCGCTCATGATTTTTCCCAAGAGTGGCAGGTAAAGCTGAAGATCTTCGGCAACGTGGGCAATATCAAAAGCCAGATCAACATAGGCAATACCGTTGGTGAACAGGTCTTGCTCCAAAGCGGCAACCGAGGCAAGGGTCTTGTGCTGTGTCGGAATAGTCTCCACCTGCCGGGGAACGTCTTCCATTCTCAATTTAGGCAGAGTCGCCTCGGCTTCGGATGAATCCGTCTCAGACTGAAAGGCTTTCAGTCGGGCCGCCTTTTCGTCGATTTGTCGTAATTGTTCTTTCGTAAAACCGGCTTTCAAAGCAGCCATTTTCTCTTTGAACTTTGCTTCACTCTTTTCGCTGAAGTCGGGATCAGGCTCCATCACCGCAAGCAGGCGGTGTTGATTATCCACCAGCCACGTTTGTGTCATTTTTTGGAATACTTGCGGATCGTCCGTCCAGAGCTTGCGAATCTTTTCAATTGCGCGAGAGAAATCAAGGCCGATGAAGGGATCGCCGTCATAGAGCCAGGTTTGAAAAACGCTGCCCATCAGCGTAATGCCATAGGGGTAAGAGCCGCGGGAAATTTCCTTGCCGTGAAATTCGACCTGATGGAGAATGCCTTCGATTAATTCTTTGTCAAAGCCTTCGGCGACAATCTTTTGCAGCGTATCGAGAATGAGCTTTTCAATTTTCTGAACATCGGCGCTCTCCACATTACGCAAGCCGGCGCAAAACATCAGTTGTTTGATATCGGATTCGATACCGCTGACCGGCGACATATCTTCGCCCAAGCCTGAATCGATCAGCGCCTGGCGCAATGGGCTGGCCGCGCTACCCACCAGCAGCCCGGAAATAATTTCCAGCATCAGCGCTGTTTCAAAATCTTTATTTTCCGCCAGCATCCAGGCAACGTTGACCATCGTTTTGCGCGAAAGCGGCTCGTCTTTTTCCACGGGATAGGTGCCGGAAGTTAGTCTTGGTTTGGAAAAAAGCGGCTGGCTTTTTATGGATGAGTCAACGTCGACCCGGTCAAATCCGTTCAGCATTTCGGCCAGGAATGCCAGATGCTCAGCGGTCGGAATATCGCCGTAGATAAAAAAGCGCGCGTTGGTCGGTGAATAATATTTCCGGTGAAAGTCCAGAAATTGTTCATAGGTGAGCGTGGGAATGACCTCCGGGTCGCCCCCGGAATCCAGCGCATAAACGGTATCGGGATAAAGCTTTTCCTGGATATCTTTGTACATCAGTGAATCGGGCGATGAATACGCGCCCTTCATTTCATTATAGACAATGCCGGAAATGATCAGGTCGCTTTCAATATCGCCGGGTGTCGAAAATTCCAGATGATGGCCTTCCTGCAAAAAGGTTTCTTTGAGCATCCGGGGGTGTAAAACAAGGTCTGTGTAAACACGAGCGAGATTGAAAAAATCCGCTTTGATCTGACTGGCCACCGGATAAAGGGTTTTGTCCGGGTAGGTAAAGGCATTGATGAACGTCTGCATCGTGGAGCGCATCAGCTCTTTGAAGGTATCCTTGAGCGGATATTTTTCCGAGCCTGCGAGCACGGAATGTTCCAGAATGTGGGGCAAGCCCGTGGAATCCGCAGGCGGCGTGCGAAAACCTATCGCGTATAAATTTTCTCGGTCAAAGGCGTGCAGGTGCAGAACTTTTGCGCCGGTTTTTTGATGCTCCATTTCGTAGGCGGTGAGGCGCACGGCGGGAATGGTTTCTACTCTCAATACTTTAAAACCGCTGAATATATCACCAGTTTGCATGGTCGGTTGCGGAACATTTACCTGCGGCATTCCAGAATTCTCCTTGTATTTAATCCCGCTGTTGCGGGACGAGCGTCAATTCTCCGCAGCGAGCTCGCGATATAATGACGTTCATTTCATACCTCGACAGCGAGCTCGCAAGGTGGTTGATTATAAAATATTTCTAGCCAGGCTGGCCTGCCGTTTTTTTCGCGCGCAACGCCATGATTTCAGTTCGGGTCAGAACAGACTGGACATGTTCAACGTGCTGAAGAATATTTTCTCTGCCGCCTTCTTCGCGATCAATCAGCGTAATCACGCGGTCAATGATCAGCCCGGCCTTGCGGGCATGTTCAATGGCGGTAATCGTGGAGGCGCCGGTTGTGATCACATCGTCAATAATCACCACTTTTTCTCCGGCCGTGACGTTGCCCTCGATGGCGCTTTTTGTGCCGTGATCCTTCACGTCTTTGCGCACGACAAATGCTTTGACCGGCTTGCCCAGCTGATAAGAAATAACGGCAAGCGCGTTGGCGATCGGATCGGCGCCCAGCGTGAGCCCACCCGCCGCGGTGACCGGCGCATCTTTAATCATATCAAAAATAATCTCGCCGATCAGGTTCATCCCTTCCGGATCGAGCGTGGTTGGTTTGCAATTAAAATAAAAATTGCTCTGCCGGCCCGAGGCCAGCGTGAAAGACGGGTTGTCGCTGTATTTGAAGGAACGCTCCAGAATGATTTCACCGAGACGTTCTTTTTTCTTAGAGATGGTCATATTGATATTTCCTCCGGTAGCGATTTTTCATGATTGAGAATTATTGTCGTTTAGCAGAAATTTGATAGGCAATTCCGCCCACGTTTTATAAGGGATGCCCGACTTTTTAGCCGGTTCGAATTTCCAGGCCATGACCGCTTTAATCGCGGTTTGATCCAGAATGGCATAGCCGGATGATTTACTGACGACGGCCTTGCCGACGCGTCCATCCGCCAGAATTTCAGCCGCGACCAGCACAACGCCCTCATATCCTTGCTGCCGAGCCATTTCCGGATAACCGGGCGGCGGATTTTCCCTATACAGGGGATAGGCGTTGGAAAAGACAGGCGTCACGCCTGACACCGCCGTCTGCCGGCCTGCATCGGAAACAGAGCGATGACCGCCTGCCGCGGCATAGGCGACTGTTTTAGACCCGGAAAAAGCCATCGTTTTGTCGTATGAACCCTCTTCGGACCTTTGAGCGGTTGTTGTTTCCGATGCCACGTGGAAATCTTGTATTGCCGACAATTCCGGCGTTCGGCCGATCCGGGTTGCTGTTGGTTGTGTTTTTTGCCGGGTGTCTTTTTCGACAGATAAAAAAGAAGTTTTATCCTTTGCGGAGAGCGATACCCACACAAAATCAAGTTTACCCGGGTCTCGTGGCATCATCGCCGTGCCGGACACACTGAAAATCAAAATGGCCGCCGCCACGCCGTGCAGCATAAGCGATGCGCAAATGCCCAATAACTTGTTTTGTTTTTCAGTCGTCAT
>JANYAF010000016.1 GCA_025355175.1 Deltaproteobacteria bacterium
ATGACGACGTGATGAACAACCAAAGAAAGGTTGTCTATGAACAGAGAAAAAAAGTGTTGCGTGGCGATAACTTATGGTCTGATGTTGAAGAGATGGTTGAGGAAATCACCGGCGATCTTTTATTTGAGTTTACGGGAGATAAAAGTCATCCTACTGATTGGAATCTCAAATCTCTTGATGATGCATTATTCAAACAATTTAATTTACGTTTGGACATCGTGAATGCAATAGATATGAATTCCGTCGAAGCCATCCGTGATTTCATTATGCAGAATGTTCAGAAATATCTGCGTGATAAAGAAAAAGAATTTGGTCCGGACATGACGACTTATCTTATGAAAGTCATCATGTTGCAGGCTATTGATACCCATTGGAAAGAACATTTGCTCTCCATGGATCATTTAAGGGAAGGCATCGGTTTACGCGGTTACGGCCAGAAAGATCCAGTTAGAGAATATCAGCGTGAAGGATATGCCATGTTTATGGAGATGATCAGCCGCATTAAAATGGATACGCTCGAAAAACTTTGCATGGTCAGAATACAAAAAGAGGAAGAAGTCGAAGAAATAAGGCAGAAGCAGAAACAGGATTACGTCCTGAGTCGCGGTGAAGACACCCCGCTGAATCAAACCGTCAAGCGGGAGAGCGAGAAGGTTGGCCGGAACGATCCTTGTCCTTGCGGCAGCGGCAAAAAATACAAAAAATGTTGCGGTGCTTAAGTCTTTAGAGGAGTGGCAGTGATGGTGAAATCGACGCTTAAAATTAGTGTTCCCGGTTTTTTAGCCAATGGCGTTTCCGTAGGCATTAAAGGTGGCGACCAAAAGGATTTGGGGCTGATCTATTCCACAGTTCCGGCAAAGGTAGCCGCGCTATTTACGAAAAATACTTTCAAGGCCGCACCGGTTTTAATTGATGCTGAGAGAATCAAAAGAGGAATAGCGCAAGCGATTATCACCAACAGTGGCTGTGCCAACGCGGCGACCGGAAAAGAGGGCATGGTGGATGCGCTGGCTGTTTCTTCGGCTGCGGCCAGGCAATTAAAAATTCCCGAAGAGCATCTTCTGGTTTGTTCGACGGGTGTGATCGGGAAAAGGCTTCCTGTGAAAAAAATTGAAAACGGCATCGGCAAACTGGTCAAGGGTCTCAACGAATTGGGTATCGAAGATGCCGAAGCGGCCATGATGACAACGGATAAGTATCCCAAAATAGCCATTCGCAAAGGCATCGTTGGCGCGAAGGATATCACGATTTGCGGGATTGCCAAAGGCGCCGGCATGATTGAACCGAATATGGCAACGCTGCTGACTTACGTGATGACTGACGCACTCATTGACGCCAAGGCGCTCAATACCGTATTCCATCAGGTGATTGATTCCACATTCAACGCCATCAGCGTCGATGGTTGCATGAGCACCAATGATACGGCCATCATTCTGGCCAACGGTCTGGCCGGAAACAATCCGTTGGAGAGGGCTCAGGCTAGGCTTCAGAGATTTCGAGAGATGCTGACGGATGTTCTGGCTGAATTATCTAATGCGGTTGTTAAGGATGGCGAGGGGGCAACAAAATTTATTACCATTCTGGTTGATGGAGCGAAAGCAAAGTCAGATGCCAGGCGTGTCGCCTACGCGATTGCCAATTCCAATCTTGTGAAAACCGCTTTCTTTGGTGAAGACCCCAACTGGGGCAGAATTATTGCCGCTATTGGCTCTTCGGGAATACCGTTGGAAAAAGAAAAGATCAGTTTATCAATTGGGAATATGACTGTATTTTCACAGGATTCACCTGCCAACATCTCGCTTTCTAAATTGAAAGAAATCTTTCAAGGTGGCAAAATTGATATCCGCGTCGGTCTGGGAGGCGGCGACAAGTCCTATTGCGTTTACACATCGGATCTTTCATACGATTATGTTAAAATTAACGCTGATTATTCAACATGAGAAAATGAATAAAATATACTAATTTTATTGCCGAAAAAGTTATTTTATCTTGAACAATTCGATTATTTGTGGTAATTGCCGCAAAATTTCACACATCCTCTGATTGACGGCATGTTGCTTAGAAATTAAGTGTGCCGCGCAAGGTGATGGGGGTGGCGGAAAAAAACAAAGGAGAAAAAGTATGTCAGCAATTTCAATGAAACTGTTACTCGAGGCCGGTGTCCATTTCGGGCATCAAACCAACAAATGGAACCCCAAGATGAAACCCTATATCTTTGGGGCGCGCAACAACATCTACATTATTGACTTACAGCAAACCGTTGGTATGTTTCAGACGGCCTATAACTTTGTTGTAGATACGGTCAGCCAGGGGAAAGAAATTCTTTTTGTCGGAACCAAGAAACAATCGCAGGAAGCAATCCGGGAAGAAGCGTTGCGCTGCGGCATGCCGTTTGTCAATCAGCGGTGGCTGGGGGGTATGTTGACCAATTTTGTCACCATTAAAAAAAGCATTGATCGCTTAAACAGCTTAAACAAGATGTTTGCCGACGATTCCATCAAGGCTTTCCCCAAAAAAGAAATCACCAAACTGCAAAAGGAAATGGATAAAATGGAAAATGTTTTAGGTGGTATCAAAAACATGAAATCCCATCCTGCAGCAGTTTTCATTGTTGATCCCAACCGGGAACACATTACCGTTCTGGAAGCGAAAAAATTGAAAGTTCCGTTGGTCGCCATTGTCGATACCAATTGCGATCCCACGGATATTGATTATATCATTCCGGGAAATGATGATGCCATTCGGGCCATAAAATTGTTTGCCTCGAAATTTGCTGATGCGGTTTTAGAAGGCAAAAAGCGATTCGAAGAGAAGCTGACTGCCGAATCCAACAAAGAATCGGGTGCGGCTGTTGTGGAAAATAAAGATGTCGAAGCAGATATTCCCGAGAGCGTCGAGATGGAAAACGGTTCTTCAGCCCCGACAGATAAATAGTAAATGCGCAATGCGTGCATAGAAGTATTTTTAAGGAATAGAATTTTAGGAGGATAGGAAATTGGAAATCACTTCAACGATGGTAAAAGAATTAAGAACAAAAACCGGTGCAGGTATGATGGACTGCAAGGAAGCGCTTGCGGCGGTGGACGGCGATTTTGAAAAAGCGATTGATTTTTTAAGAAAAAAGGGACTTTCGGCGGCGACCAAAAGATCATCCAAGGCGGCCAAAGATGGAACCGTTGCTTCGTATATACACATGGGTGGCAGAATCGGTGTGATGGTGGAAATTAACTGTGAAACGGATTTTGTAGCTAAAACCGATGATTTTCAGGCAATGGCCAGAGACATTGCCATGCACATTGCCGCTTCTAATCCGCTTTGTGTACGTTCGGATGAAATTGCCGAGGACGCTATCAACAGGGAGAAAGAAATTTATCGCAGTCAGTTGCGCGACGAGAAGAAGCCGGAAAAAATTTGGGATAAAATTATCGAGGGAAAACTCAAAAAATATTACGAGGATGTTTGTCTGGTCGAACAGAAGTTTGTTAAAAATCAAGACATCACCGTCGGAACACTGATCAGCAACATGATTGCCAAAACAGGTGAAAACATTATTATTCGCCGTTTTTCTCGTTTCCAGCTCGGTGAGGAAATTAAGCAATAATGAGCGAGAAGAAAAAAGCTGCGTACAAAAGAATTCTTTTAAAGCTCAGTGGTGAAGCCCTTTTAGGCAAACAATCCACCGGTGTTGATCCGGATGTGGCTAATTATATCGCCGATGAGATAAAGTCTTTGTCTGATCTGAGAATCCAGATCGGCATTGTCATCGGGGGCGGAAATATTTTTCGGGGCATTGAGGCCAGCGCCAAAGGAATGGACAGAACAACCGCCGATTATATGGGTATGCTGGCAACCGTGATCAATAGTCTTGCCCTCCAGAGCGCTTTGGAAATGCACGGTTTGCCAACGCGTGTTCAATCGTCCATTGAAATGAGAGAAATCGCGGAACCTTTTATTCAACGGAAAGCCGTCCGCCATTTGGAAAAAGGCAGAATTGTCATATTTGCCGGTGGTACGGGAAACCCCTATTTTTCCACGGATACGGCCGCAGCACTGAGGGCAATGGAAATTCGGGCCGACGTTATCATGAAAGCCACGAAGGTTGATGGTGTGTATGATGCGGATCCGGTCAAAAACAAATCAGCAGTTATGTTTAAAAAAATAAGTTATATTGATGTGTTAACAAAAAATCTTAAAGTAATGGATTCAACGGCTATCTCACTTTGTCGGGATAATTCACTACCCATCGTTGTATTCAATTTACAAAAAAAAGGAAACATCCGGAGCGTCATTTGTGGTAAAAAAATTGGAACTTACGTAGGAGAATGATCATGAAAGAGCAGATTTTTCAGAAATTCAGGGATGAGATGGAAAAAACAATATCTTCTCTGGAAAAATCATTCAGCAGAGTAAGAACTGGTCGAGCGTCTGTTTCGCTGCTGGATGGCATCAAGGTTGATTATTATGGGGCACCTACCCCGATTGCCCAAGTGGCTACTCTTTCCGTCCCGGAAAGCCGCCTCATCGTGATTGCGCCCTGGGATGCGACCGCCATCGGCGCGATTGAAAAAGCGATCCAGAAGTCCGATTTGGGTTTAATGCCTTCCAGCGATGGTAAGATCATTCGCCTGTCCATTCCGCAATTAACGGAGGAGAGGCGCAAGGAACTTGTGAAAGTTGTTAAAAAAATGGCGGAGGAAGGTAAAGTTAAATTGCGCAACGAACGTCGCGATGCCAACGAAGCGTTAAAAGATTTAAAAAAGAGTAATAAAATGGCTGAGGACGAACTTTTCAGCGCTCAGGATGAAGTTCAGAAATTAACGGACCGCTATATTGAAAAGACAGATAAGATTCTGGCGGCCAAAGAAAAAGAAATCATGGAGATTTAAATCCAATCGCAGAAAAACATCACAATGGGGAGTCAAAAGCTCCCCATTTGTTTTTGAGGGTATATTGAATCGAAATGTTAAAAATTGATCAAAATAACTTACCCCGACACATAGCAATTATTATGGACGGTAATGGGCGTTGGGCAAAACAGCACACGATGGGGCGCATTCGAGGCCATAAAAAAGGGGCTCAGGCCGTCAAGACAACAGTGACAGCGTGTCGTGAAATTGGGATTCAATGCTTGACTCTATTTGCTTTCTCCTCTGAAAACTGGGGCAGGCCCAACGAAGAAGTTAACGCCTTAATGTCTTTGCTTGCAGACTATTTGGACAAGGAAGCGCCAACACTTGAAAAACAGGAAATCATGCTGACGACCATCGGAGATATTGAACGACTCTATCCTTCGGTGAAAAAAAAGCTTCTTGATGTGAAAAAACTAACCGAAAAAAATCGTAAAATGGTATTGAATCTGGCATTAAGTTACGGCAGCCGGGATGAGATTATTTTTGCCGTCAAAAAGATGATTTTAGATAACCGGGAAGGAAAACTTGATGTCGATGATATAGATAATGATACGGTTGGACGTTATTTATATACGAACAACATTTCTGATCCCGATCTGCTAATTCGGACCAGCGGCGAATATCGGATCAGTAATTTTCTTCTCTGGCAGCTGGCTTATTCGGAACTTTATTTTACAGATGTCTTATGGCCTGATTTTAAAAAGGACGATTTGTTAAAGGCGATTGATGTTTACCAGCGCCGCGAACGACGTTTCGGATTAACGAGCGAGCAAATCAATAACAAATAGTTTTTTATACAAAGGGTAAAATGGTTATACAAAATTCAAATCTGCAAAGATGGCTGACCGGCATTGTTTTAGCTGTGGCATTGCTTCTGGTTATCGTATTTGGCCCTTTGGAATTATTAGCTGCGGTGATTACACTGTGTATTATCGGCGGTGTTTGGGAGTATAACGGCATTGTTTTTGGCCGTGGTTTTCTGAAAGAAAAAGTTGAAAGCATGCTGTTTGCAATTCTCATTCCCGGGGTTGTACTCTTCGGGGATGCTCAATTATTAGTTGCCCTCCTTGCCTTTGCGATTATTGCCGTTTTTATTGTTTTTCTATGGAAAGTCAATGAAACCAACTTTGATGTGTCCTCTGTGTCCAAAGTGATTTTCGGAATGGTTTATATTCCATTACTAACATCGCATTTTATCCTGCTTCGAAAACTGGACAATGGCATCTACTGGATCTTACTGGTGCTGGTCATTGCAATTGTTGGTGATACTGTGGCGCTTTATGTGGGTAAGTCTTTAGGTAAAAGAAAGCTGATTCCATTGGTAAGCCCGGGTAAAACTGTCGAAGGCACTATCGGACTTATTGTGGGTGGCACAATAGCTGCCTGCATATTTGGATACTATTTGATGCCCCGGATCTCTTTAATCCACTTTCTGATTCTCGGTTGTGTGGCCGGTATCATCGGACAATTGGGGGACCTTTGCGAGTCTGCCATCAAAAGAAATTATGGCAGAAAGGACGCCAGTTCTCTGTTGCCCGGACACGGGGGGCTGATGGACCGGATGGACAGTCTGATTTTCGTGGCTCCCTTTGTTTATTATTACCGGATTTTTGTGATCGGCTAATGAAGAAAATAACTCTTTTGGGATCGACAGGGTCCATCGGTGTTAGCGCGCTGGATGTTATCGAAAAAAATCCCAAGAAATTTAAAGTTATGGCGCTTGCGGCAGGTCGAAATGTCCGGCTTCTGGCTCAACAGATTTTTAAATTTCAACCTAAGATTGTTGCGGTTCGAGCAAAACAAGATGCCGGGCGATTGCGACGACTTATGGGATCTAAGAATAATATTCCTATCCTTTATGATGGAACGGGAATTGAAGAACTTGCCTCCTATCCATCATCCGATATGGTTATTTCAGCCATTTCCGGCGCCGCAGGCCTAAAACCAACACTGGCGGCGATAGAAGCAGGGAAAGATATTGCGCTGGCGAATAAAGAAACCATGGTCGTCGCAGGGGCTATCGTTACAAAAAAAGCTAAGATAAAAAAGATTAACATTTTTCCCGTGGATAGTGAGCACAGTGCGATATTTCAATGTTTGGAAGGACATCAGCCACAATCATTACGCCGGATTATTTTAACGGCATCCGGCGGCCCTTTTTTAAATTTCTCTAAGGATGATCTGAATCAAGTGACATTGGAACAGGCGCTCAAGCATCCGCGCTGGAAAATGGGCCGAAAAATAACGATTGATTCGGCATCCCTGATGAACAAAGGACTGGAAGTTATTGAGGCAAAATGGTTGTTTAATCTGGACATCGACCATATCGATATTTTAATTCATCCGCAGAGTGTCGTTCATTCGCTGATTGAATTTCTTGACGGATCAGTTTTAGCGCAACTGGGTATTGCTGATATGAGAATACCGATTGCGTATGCTTTGACCTATCCGGATCGTACGATAAATGACCTGCCAAGATTAAATCTGGCGAAGATAGGCCATCTGGAATTTTATCCACCGGATATGAAGAAATTTCCGTGCCTGAGGCTTGCGTATGAGGCGGGACGCATAGGAGAAACGGCTCCTGCGGCATTGAACGCCGCCAATGAAGTTGCCGTTGCCGCGTTTATTGAAAATAAAATTTGCTTTAATGATCTGCCCAAAGTAATAGAAAAAGTATTGGATAAGCACCAGACACAACGCAATCCATCTCTGGAAGATATCCTCGATGTCGATAGCGAAGCCAGAATACAAGCGGAAAGCGTTATTAAAAAGTTAAAGAAAGGATGATAGTTTGGTTACCTTAATTTCATTTATCGTTTTGCTGGGTATTTTGATTTTTGTTCATGAGCTAGGCCATTTTCTGGCCGCACGCATCGGGGGAGTAGGGGTTCTTAAATTTTCCCTGGGCTTTGGACCTAAAATTGTTGGAAAAAAAATAGGGGAAACGGAATATGTCCTTTCCTGGATACCCTTGGGTGGATTTGTCAAACTGCTGGGTGAATCTGGTACGGAAGAATTGCTGCCGGAAGATGAGAAAAGGTCTTTTTTTAAACAACCAACCTGGAAGCGCTTACTCATTGTGCTGGCCGGGCCGATTTTTAACTTTCTTCTGGCCATTCTCATTTTCTTTATTGTTTTTATGTATGGATTACCCAACCTCATTCCCGTTATCGGACAGATGTCACCGGGTTCTTCTGCCTTGGAGGCAGGCCTCGTCGCCGGTGATAAGATTCTAGCGCTGAATGATGAAAAGATAACGTATTGGGAAGAAATAAAACCAATTATAACAAAGAGTAAAGGCGTTAATATTAAAGTAGTTGTTCAGCGTGGGAATGAGGAGAAGATTTTCATCGTAAAACCGAAATTGTCCAAGGCAAAGAATATTTTCGGTGAAGAAGAATCGACCTACCTGATAGGTGTTTCGCCTGCAGGCAATGTGATCATTGAAAGAAAAAATCCTCTGATGGCCATTGTTTCTTCCATCGGTAAGACATGGGAAATAAGCAAATTAACGGTTATTTCCGTCGAAAAAATAATTGAAGGGGTTATATCACCCAGGACTCTGGGCGGACCCATTTTTATTGCTCAGGTGGCGGGAGCTCAGGTCAAAGAAGGTCTTGTCCCGTTTATTCTTTTTATGGCTATCCTTTCGATTAACTTGGGGGTAGTTAATTTGTTCCCCATTCCTGTTTTGGATGGAGGGCATATATTCTTTTATCTCATCGAGATGGTGATCCGAAGAGAAATTCCAATTAAAATTAAAGAAATATCTCAGCAAATCGGTTTTGTCGTGTTATTGATGCTGATGCTTTTTGTCATCATGATCGATATCGAACGGCTCAATATCAAACCGATCAATGATGTTTTGAAATTTTTTAAGTAATATGTTGACATTAGCTTTTGATACCTCTTCGAAAACAGCCTCAGTATCCCTGTTACGGGATAAAGCTGTTTTATATGATACGATTGTCAATAAAGGTCTGAACCATTCTGAAGTACTTCTTCCGGCTATTGACGAAGCGTGCCGTCTCACGGGTATGAAATTGCCTGAAATTGATTTGTTCGCCTGCACGCTGGGTCCCGGATCATTTACCGGTTTACGCATTGGCGTCAGCACTCTCAAGGGATTAATGTTGTCAACGGGAAAACCGGCGGCAGGGATTTCAACACTTGCCGCATTGGCTCTCAATGTGCAAAAAAAAGAAAATATTATCTGTTCGATGATGGATGCCGGTCGCGGGCAAGTGTATCTTGCTTACTACCAATATGACAAAGACGGTATTTTGAGTCAGCTCGAAGCCGCAAGAACCCTTGATCCGCAAAGCATTCCTCAGTCCTATGAAGAGGACGTGATATATGTCGGTGACGGCGCAATTAAATATGCCGACTTGATCAGTTCTTTTTCAACTAAAAATAAAATAGCCTCTGCGGAACAACAATTTATATGCGCTTCAGCCGTGGGAGTTCTGGCGATAGAAAAATATCATCGCAATGATTTGCTTGATTTGGCAACATCTGTCCCTATTTATTTACGTTCGGCCGATGCCGAACTGAAAAAAGGAACGTTACCTTAAAGATATCATCTTATAACCATTCGATTTTATTTAAGATAATATTTATTGTACAGCACAAAAAAAGCAGGCGGTATTTAAGATGACTGTCTTAATTTCCCGAAAAAGAATTCGATCCGGAAGAGAAAAGAG
>JANYAF010000017.1 GCA_025355175.1 Deltaproteobacteria bacterium
CGATACTTCGCTGGACATACCAGATGATACAATAAGACGGATACATTATGGCTCTTATGAATATATTCGCTCACATAAAAAGCATCTCATACAAATCTATTCGAAGCAAGCTTCGGGGAATATGACCCGGAGAGATTTAATAGATAAGGAGAAAGGCGGTCGCCCATGTCCGCTATTCACTACCGTTGGTGACGTTGCGAAAACGCAGAACCGCATTGTTATGAGCATCTAATGACGATGAAAAAAAGTGGGTGCCGTCTTTTCGAGAAACAAAATAGAGGTAATCAACTTCCGCCGGATTGAGAATCGCCCGAAAAGAATCCACCCCCGGGTTGGCAATGGGTCCTGGAGGTAACCCTCTTATAATATAAGTATTATAAGGAGACTTTCTTTTATAATGACTCCGCAGAACTTTCCCATTGAAATCTTTCAGATCATAAACAGCAGTAGGGTCACTCTGGAGGGGCATTCTCTTTTTCAGCCGATTATAGAAAACAGCTGCAATCATTGGTTTTTCTGCGGAACTTCCAGACTCTTTACCGACAAGTGAGGCAAAAGTCACAAATTGATGGGTATCAAGACCTTTTTTCGCCGCCTTATTAATCATTTCCGGTGAAATTTTACTCCAGAAACGATCCACCATCATGCGCATAATCTGTTTGGTGCTCATGGAGCGATTCAAGAAGTATGTGTCAGGAAAAAGATATCCTTCAATCGAAGATCCCTGTACCTCCAGAGATGATAAAAACTCCTCATCCTCAGCCAATTCAAAAAAGGATTTTTCATCGATCAACTTGTATTCTTTGAGACGTGCGGCAACTTCCTTCAGCGAATAATCCTCATGAATCGTCACGCGATAATTTTTAATGTCTCCACGAATGAGTTTATCAACTAGTTCAGACGGGGAAAGAGACGTGGCAAACTCGTATTCACCGGCGCGAATAGACCGGGTGCCCCCTTTGACTCCGATTAAACTATAAAACAAAACCCTGTTTGCAACCAACCCGACATCCCTGAGAATTTTCGTCACTTTAATCAAACTGCTGCCTGTCGGAATATCGACCAATACGGTTTTAACTTTCGCTGCATCAATCGGCGTCTTTGCATAGATGAACAGCCCTACGCTAAACACAATTGCCAGGACACACGGCAGTAAAAAGGCATAAAATAAATATTTGTTTATCTTTATCTTCATTCTTTGTCACATTTTAAGGGTTCATGAAATAATTGGAATATCGAAAGGGCAGGATTCAAAATTGCCCGGCAGTTGATTGATCAGCGCAATCCAGATAATTTTGCAAAATCAGGCAAGCCGCCAACTGATCTACTTTCCTCTTTCTTTTTTGCCAGCGGACACCGGATGAAATTAAAATATCTTCAGCCTCTTTGGTCGACAGGGTCTCCGGCCATTTCATCACGGGCAATAAAAATGTTTTATTAAGCATTCGGGCAAAACGGTTAACCTTTTCACACTGGATGCCTTCGGAACCATCCAGTCGCAAAGGATATCCAATAACAATTTTCTGAACCGAATAATCTCGAATCCAATGGCTCAAAATTTCCAAATCATGTTTTTTTGTTTTACGAATCAGCGTCGGCAGACCCTGAGCCGTCAGCCCCAACTCATCACAGACGGCCACACCGATTCTTTTCTCGCCGTAGTCCAAACCAAGAATGCGCAAAAAACACCTCTTTCCCCTTATCTAACAATTCCGAATCGGTTTTTCAAGAATTAAATCATCAGCTATTTTCACTGTCGAACGTCGTTTCCGGAAATATGATGTTGTGAAAATGGCGGGAGTTTGTTATTCCAGTTCATCAGTAAAATTGAGTCAGCAGGAAAAAACATGCAACATTTCGTTTTGGGAACAGCCGGTCATGTGGATCACGGAAAAACATCGTTAATCAAAGCCCTGACCGGCATTGACACCGACCGTCTCAAAGAGGAAAAAGAAAGAGGCATTACCATTGAGCTGGGATTTGCCGCACTCGCGCTTCCTTCCGGCCATACACTCGGCATTGTCGATGTGCCGGGACATGAAAAGTTTATCAAACACATGGTAGCCGGCGCAGCCGGTATTGATCTGGTTTTAATGGTCATCGCCGCGGATGAAGGCGTCATGCCGCAAACGAAGGAACATCTGCAAATCTGCTCGCTTTTGGGAATTACGACGGGCCTTGTGGTTCTGACCAAAATGGACCTGGTGGAAAAAGACTGGCTGGAGTTGGTGCACTCCGAAATTACCGACTATCTAAAAGGCACTTTTCTGGAAAATGCGCCCATCGTGCCGGTTTCGGCGGTTAAAGAAACCGGCGTTCAGGAGCTGCTGACTGAAATTGATAAAACCGTAGGCCAGTTGAAAGAAAAAACCGATGACGGCATTTTCCGTCTGCCGGTTGACCGCATCTTTACGATGAAAGGATTCGGCACCGTGGTAACCGGCACGCTGATTTCCGATAAGATCAAAGTGGGTGAAGATATTCAGATCCTGCCGGAAGATATTTCTGCGCGGATCCGGGGCATCCAGGTGCACAATGCCCCCGTAGAAGAAGCTTTCAGCGGCCAGCGCACCGCCGTCAATCTCCAGGGCATTGAAAAATCGACGCTGGAACGAGGCAATGTTTTGGTGCGTCCACAGACGGTCTGGCCCACACAAAGGCTTGATGTGGCTTTTGAATACTTGCCTGCAAATACCCGGAAATTGAAAAACCGGGCATTGGTGCGTTTGCACACCGGCACGACGGAAATCATGACGCGAATTATTCTCATGGGCACGGATGAACTATCTCCCGGCGAAAAATCTTTTGCCCAGCTTATTCTGGCCGGTGAGGATGTGGTGGTAGCGGGCGATCATTTCGTGTTGCGCAGCTACTCGCCGGTAACCACCATCGGTGGCGGTCGGGTTCTCGATCCGCTGCCGGGAAAACATAAAAGAAAAAATATAAAAATACTCGACGATCTGCAAACCCTGCAACGCGGCGCCTTACCGGAAAAAATTTCCGTTCTATTAGAACGGGCCGGTTTCGGCGGCATCAACATCCGGTCGCTCGCTTTTCGACTGGGCGTCCATGTCAAAAAAATCCGTGAGGCGCTGGAGAAATTATTTTCCAGCCGCCAGGCCATCTTGCTTTCCAGCGATGACACAACCTCCATATCCGCCCATTTGTATGCTCAACTGGAAGAACTCATTATTAAAAGCCTCGCGGACTATCACAGGGAAAATCCTTTGAAGAAGGGTATATCCAAGGAAGAACTCAAGGCGGCGCTAGCCGCTACGGTGTCCACCAAACTCTTTAACCTGATCCTCGCAAATCTCGGGAAAAGAGAAGTCCTCGTCAGCGATAAGGACAACGTCCGATTGGCATCCTATCTCGTACAACTGGCGGGTGAAGAGGACGTCTTACGTCAATCCATTGCAGCAACTTATATGCAGACCGGACTAACGCCACCGTCTCTTTCCGACGTCATGAACGGCTTTAAAGATTCGAAAGGCAAGGCGCAACATATCGTCAAACTAATGCTCAAAGACGGCGAGCTCATCAAGATCAATGAAGATCTGTGCTTTGCGCGCGAGGCGCTTACCAAATTGCGTGAAGATTACAAAGCACAGCTTGCCCGGGACGGTCAGGCGACACCGGCAACTTTTAAAGAATTAACAGGACTCTCTCGCAAATATATCATTCCGCTCATGGAATATTTCGACGTCAGCAAACTGACAGTGCGCGTAGGAGATCACCGGATATTGCGGGAAAAACTCTAAAAAATACCTATCAAAAAACATGGCTTCTCAAGAAAGGCGGTTCATTTGAAAACTAAAGAAATCTATCTCCAAGACATCAAGCAGGGCGATAAAATCGCTTCTTCATTTTTAGTCGCGGAAAAGAGTATGGCCTTTTCCCAGAAAGGCTCAGCTTATTTAAACATCCGATTGAAAGACAAAACGGGCGAAATGGACGGCAAGGTCTGGGATAACGCCGTAGATTTGGATCGCGTCTTTAAAAAAGGCGACATAATCTTTATCGAAGGCCGGGCGCTCAGTTACCGCAACACGCTTCAGATATCCATTATCACCATCAAACCTTGCGCCCCGGAAGACATTGATACGTCGGATTACCTGCCGGTCAGTAAGATGGATACGATGGCGATGTTTCAAGACATTCTTGCTTTCATCGATACCATTTCATCTGAGCCTATAAAAAAACTACTCGCCGCTTTTTTTCATGATGAAAAAACAGCTGAACTTTTCCGGCGAGCGCCGGCAGCCAAGGGTTTTCACCATATCTACCTGGGCGGTCTGCTCGAACATACGCTTTCCGTCGTGCGCCTGCTGGACCACGCAGCGGTTCATTATCCGCAATTAAACAGAGATTTGTTGATCGCCGGTGGCATGCTGCACGACATCGGCAAAATTTACGAATTCTCTTATGAAAGTCTGATTGCATACAGCGACGAAGGCAGGATGATTGGTCATCTGGTCATGGGCGTGGAAATGATCAACAAAAAAATCGAGGGCATCGGGGATTTTCCATCACAGATCGCACTCGAGTTGCGACATATCATTTTAAGCCATCACGGCGAATTTGAATACGGTTCTCCCAAACGCCCGAAGACCATGGAAGCGCTGGTCATTCATTTTATGGACGACCTCGACGCCAAGGTCAACGCGTTTCAAAGCTTCGTCGCCGCCGACGCCGCCAATGCCGATTCCGACTGGACAACCTACAACCGCTTCTTTGAGCGGTATTTGTATAAAGGCAAATAGGAAACGGATAATAAACAGAGGGCTTTCACCTTGCGGCAAAAGCCCTCTGAAATTTGCTATGATGAATAAATTATTTTTGGGCTGGTGTTTCCTTCTTTTTCAGGCCTGCAAGCGTCGCCTCCAGGTGCTTCTGGGCAACTACCGGCGGTTTCACGGCTCTGGGCGTTGCGCCGAATGCGTCAACATTGTTCAATTCGGCCATCACACTGCGCAATCCGGCGTCAAACGAAAAGGCCCTAGCCGGTTTATTGAAATTGATGTCTTTTCCAAATTGTGACACGAAGGAGGCTGATTTTTCGGCAATCAGGATGCCGTTTTCGGCATTACCATCCTGGTCAAGCGTCTGAAGCAGAACGCAAATATTCACGACGCGCTGATCGGCTGCATCCTTGGCATCCGGAAAAAGGTCTAGGGGAGTCACAACCGGCTTGCCCGAGGCAGAACCCAGTGCCAGACCGCCTACTGAAAACGCAACCGTTTCGCCCGGATTGTATTCAAAAATACCGTCCGCACCGGTTACACCTTTGAGTGTTGCCGTGGCATAGCTTATGCCGCCAACCGGACCATCCATAAAAATGCCCTTTAACGCAACTGGCGTACTACTGACGCTGGAACCCATAGAACTGCAACCGATCATAAACGCAACCAGAAAAATCACTGAAACCGACAAGACCAAACGACCCATCAAAACACTTGATTTCTTCATAATGACTACTCCTCTCTTGAAGTTTTATTTTGAAGATTAGTAATATAGATGGATAGGAATGTCAATAAATGAAAAGAACAATGAAAAGGGTAAAGGAAATCAGGGCTTCCACCACATGGCGGAGGACCCGCCCTTGAATCCCGCTTAAGCGGGACGAGCGTTAATCCTCCGCAGCGAGCTCGCGATATAATGACGTTCATTTCATACCTCGACAGCGAGCTCGCGAGGTGGTTGATTAAAGGTTGTTATCAGATTGTCTTCATGGCCTCACTCCCCGAACAACATGACTCCGGGAAAACACCCGCTATCAATTTACTGGATTCATCAACCGCCAGTCAGCGATATTTGCGGCCTCCGGGCTTCCGGCAAAAAACAGCCGGCAAGGCAGATTTCTGTACAGTTACCGTCACACGGCTCGATATGAATGGTTACGGTTGCGGCAGGCCATCTATCCATAATAACATGTTTAAGTTCACGGGTAATGCCGTGGGAAGCTTCCACCGTCATTTGAGGATCAACCTTGATATGAAATTCGATGAAACGGAAATTGCCGGCTTTGCGCGTCCGGAATTGATGATAACCGTGAATTCCCAGCTTACGGTCGGTGATCACGCTCTGAATCCATTGCTCTTCATCCGGCGGTAATTTTACATCCATAAGGTCGCCCACCGCTTGCGACGTTAAATGGTAAGCCGCCTTGAGAATAAAGACAGCCACAAATATCGCCGCCACCGGATCCAGCCAGTGAATACGCGGATCAACAAAAAAGAAGTGGCTAAGCCAGATACCGCCTAAGCTAACCATGACCCCCACGGATGTATAAACATCCGTTCTTAAATGCCAGGCGTCCGCTTGCAGGGCAATGGAGTCCGCTTCTTTTCCAATTTGAAAAAGCTTACGGGATACAAAATAATTGAGAGCGGCGGATAAAAACATCACGGCGACGCCCCAACCGGGCGATTCCACTTCCTGCGCGGAAGTCAGTTTATTGAGCGCCTCAAATATAATCCAGAAGGAGGCAATAAAGATCAAAACAGCTTCAATCAAACCGGAAATACTTTCAACCTTACCGTGGCCAAAGGGATGGACATCGTCCGCCGGGAGATGCGATTTTTTGACAGAGAACGTGGCGATGATCGCCGCAAGTAAATCCATGCCCGAATGAATCGCTTCGGAAATGATGGAAACCGAACCGATCAGCGTGCCTACAATGACCTTGAAGACCACCAGGATGGAATTGGACGCGACCGACAACATCGCCACCCGTTCTTTACGTTTTTGAATAGAGTCCAATGAGATTCTCCCGATCTTGATTATAGTTAGAGATGCTTATCATGACCGGGGAACAATTTCCTGTGTTTTTTTAGCGTCCGGAGCGCATGGATTTTCTTTGCACGGATAAGAAATTGTGATACGCAATTCGCCGCAAACGGTTTAAAATGTTATGAACAATAAAATTCTGTTTTCTCACTTCCCCAATATGTCTGTCCAAAATTGGCGAGACTGGCGCTGGCAATTTCAAAACCGTGTCACATCCATAAAAGGATTGGCCAGGATTTTGGGCAGGTCGATGCCTTGGGCGGAAAAAATTCGCCCTGTGCTTTCCGCCTATCCTATGGCGATCACCCCTTACTATTTATCACTGATTCTGCAAAACGAGGGAAACAACCCCCTCGCTTTGCAGTGCATCCCCGATTTGAAGGAAATTTCATTTTTGCCAAACAGTCCTGCGGATCCTCTGAATGAAGATGGTTGCATGCCGGCGCCGAAACTGATTCATCGCTATCCCGACCGCGCTCTGGCCATAGTCACCAAAACCTGCGCCACTTATTGCCGGCATTGCAATCGCAAGCGGTTTTGGAAAACCCCGGAAGCATCCACCTTAAAAAACCGGTTAGGGAAAATGGTTCGCTATGTGTCGGATTCTCCTAAAGTCCGTGAAGTCATTCTTTCCGGCGGCGACCCGCTCACTTACGAAGACGGGAAACTGGAAATGATCCTGGCCTCGTTTGCGGCCATACCGCATGTGGAGGTGTTGCGCATCGGCAGTCGCATGCCCGCGGTTTTGCCGATGAGGATCACGAAAGACCTCTGCCGGATGCTCAAACGCTACCGTCCGTTGTGGTTTAACACGCAATTCAATCATCCCGCTGAGATCACAGCGGATGCCGCGCGCGCCTGCAATATGCTCCAGGAAGCAGGTATCCCTGTCTCCAACCAGTCGGTTTTGCTCAAAAACGTGAATGACAAGCCTGCCGTCATGCAACACCTGTTATATGGATTGCAAAAGATATCCGTCCGTCCTTATTATCTTTTTCACTGCGAACCGGTGAAAGGCTGCGGCCATTTTCGCACGAATATTCAGGAAGGCCTGGCCATAATGGAACAACTTCGCAGACATTGTTCCGGACTGGTATTGCCGCAATACGTGGCCGACCTGCCGGGACAAGCAGGAAAAGTTCCCATCCTGGCCCTGTCCGAATCGATAAAAAATGATTTAAAGGAACATCAAGATTTTTTTGACAATTTTGAATAATTAGATTAGGAAGAGCATCAAAGAAATTAATCAATTACCGGATAACCGGTAGCCAAGGAGATTAGCAGTTATGTATACCGCCAGCGATTTAAGAAAAGGGCTGCGCCTGAAAATCGATAACGAACCCTTCATCATCACCGAATTTAACTTTGTCAAACCCGGCAAGGGACAGGCTCTGTATCGCACCAAGCTCAAAAACATGCTCAACGGCAACCAGTTCGAACGCACCTTCCGCTCCGTGGACAACTTTGAAACGGCCGATCTGCACGAAAAGAAAATGCAGTACCTCTACAAGGAAGGCGACAAATATTGTTTCATGGACAATGAAAACTACGAGCAGGTTTATCTGACGGAAGCACAGGTCGGGGATGCGGTAAACTTTTTACTTGACAATATTGAAGTGGAAATTCTGCTGTTTGAAGACCGGCCCATCGGTATCAGCCTGCCTAACTTTGTTGACTTGGTTGTCACCGAAGCCGAACCATGGGCGAAAGGCGACACCGTATCCGGCGCGACCAAACCGGTTAAAGTACAGACCGGATACACGATCTTCGTGCCAACCTTTGTCACCGAAGGAGAAAAAATCCGCATTGACACGCGCACGGGAGAATATTTGACACGCGTCAAAGGCTGATTCAACTTGAGTACATTCCCCCAAGATGATCATTTCTATCTGGCACGAAAGTCGCAAGGCCTGCACTTACGAGCCCGGTTTATTCAAAGCATCCGTTCTTTCTTTATCAAGCAAGATTTTCTGGAAGTCGAAACGCCCATCAGAATCCCTTCGCCCGCACCCGAAGAGTATATTGAAGCCATTCCATCGGGCAACTGGTTTTTGCAGACCTCGCCCGAGCTCTGCATGAAAAGGCTTTTGGCTGCGGGCTATCCCCGAATTTTCCAGTTTGGCAAATGCTTTCGCGCCAATGAAAGAGGCGGTCGACACCTGCCGGAATTCACCATGCTGGAATGGTACGTCGCGCAATTTGACTACCAACAACTCATGGATCAATGTGAAGCCATGCTCATCGCCGTATTAAAAGACATGGGATACGACCAGAATATTATCTGGCAAAATAAAAAAATTAATTTCGCGCCGGGCTGGGAAAGAATCACTGTGGCTGACGCCTTTTTCAGGTATGCCCCCATGAGTTGTGAGGAAGCCCTGGCGAAAGATCAGTTTGACGAAATCCTGGTGGAGCATATCGAACCTCGCCTGGGCGCCGACCGTCCAACATTTCTTTATGATTACCCGGCCAAACTTGCGGCGCTGGCTAAAATAAAAAAAAACGATCCGACAATCGCGGAGCGCTTTGAACTCTACATCGGCGGCATGGAACTGGCCAATGGATTTTCAGAATTGACCGATCCCGAGGAACAAAGACAGCGTTTTGAAGAAGCGTCCGAGGCACGGGCCGCGAAGCATTGGGCGCATTACGATATGCCGGAAAAATTTCTAACAGCCCTGCAAACCATGCCCAAAGCCGCCGGTATCGCACTTGGCATCGACCGGATGATCATGCTTCTGACCAATACGGCCATGATTGATGACGTGATTGTCTTTCCACCGGAAACACTTTAATCCCGCTGTTGCGGGACGAGCGTCAATTCTCCGCGAGCTTGCTCGCGATATAATGACGTTCATTTCATACCTCGACAGCGAGCTCGCGAGGTGGTTGATCCTTTTGAAAAAAAGATGTATTGACAAGCCCCTTTTTTTCCTTTAGTTTACATCGCAAATTTCAAAACCATTTCTGGAGATAATAAAGTGAAAGATATTGTGTCTTTAGGCATAGGAAGCAATTTTCACGGCTCTCTTTTGGGCATGATTTTAGATGCCGGTTTGATGGTCAAATTTGTTTTACTCATTCTGCTCATTCTCTCCCTTGTTTCCTGGACGATCATTTTTCTAAAATTCCGGTATTATCGAAAAATCAGAATAGAAAATGAGGCTTTTGATTCCGACTATCAACGCAGCAGTAAACTTTCCGAAGTCCTGCCTGCGGCCAAGAAATATTCATGTTCGACAACGGCGCAAGTGTTTCGTGTCGGCTATACGGAACTGACCAAAGTGAATAAGTTGTCGAAAGACGCACCACACGGTGAAGAAATCAGCCTCTCTTCTCTGGATAGTGTACAGCGGGCGCTCAACCGAGCCTCCAATACGGAAATGACCAAACTGGAAAGCGCGTTGGGATTTCTAGCCACAACCGGTTCGGCCAGCCCCTTCATCGGTTTATTCGGCACGGTCTGGGGGATTATGGAAACCTTCAAAGCCATCGGTGCGCGCGGTTCCGCGACGCTGGCCGTTGTCGCCCCCGGCATCTCAGAAGCGCTGATCGCCACGGCGGCGGGGCTGGCCGCGGCCATCCCCGCGGTCATTTTCTATAATTATTTTTTGAATAAGTCTAAAACGATGGTGCAGGAAATGGATAACTTTGCCGATGAGTTTTTAAATATCGTCGAGCGTTATCTGATTCGCAAGTAAGTTGTGATTCAGGACAGACATGATGCGAACAACACGCAGAAGCAATAGGGAAAAAAGAGCCATGGCGGATATTAACGTTACACCGCTCGTGGATGTTATGCTTGTGCTTCTTATCATCTTTATGGTTACCGCGCCGATGCTTTCCATGGGTATCGATGTCAACCTGCCGCGTGTTAAATCAAAAAGCATTGATCTCGCGGAAGAAAAACTGGTCTTGAGCATTAAAGAAAACAAAGAAATTTTCTTAAACAAAACGCGAATGCCGCTTCAGGATCTCAACGCGAAGCTTGCCGCAATCTTTGCTGAGCGAGTTGACCGGGAGATTTTCCTCCGCGCCGATAAAAATGTTCCTTACGGCTTTGTGGTGGAAGTAATGTCGGAAATACGCAAAGCAGGCGTCGATAAGCTTGGCATGATTACCGAACCGCCCGAGGGCATAAAATGACGTCCCGGACGCCCCATAAAAACGCCTTCGGCAATACCGGTAGCCTCTGCAATATGTTTTTCGCCTCCCTGTTTCTTCACCTGATTGTTATTGCCGCCATTATCATGACCGTACCCGGCACATCAAAGCAGCTAACCTTTGGCGCACCCTATTCCGTCGCGCTGGTGGGCCCCGAAGTCATGCGGTCACCCCAGGAAAACTCCGTTGCCAAAAACATACTGCAACCGTCACAACCGGCCCATCCCGTCATTCTGAAGGGCAATCCCGTCACTTTGAAGGCTGCGTCTCTGATTAAAAAAGACGAAACAGGCAAATCGGACATTGAAAAAGCAATCAGCGCCATTAAGCAAAAAGAACTTACCAATATGGAAAGCAGCAAGACGAGCAAAGCCCCGCCCGTCTCGACATCCCCCGGTGTCGCCTCTTCGGTTGAAAACCAATCGCAAGCAAACGACTATAGCCGTTTTGTCTGGTCGAAAATAAAAAAGAACTGGACGCTGCCTGCCGCTTTAATGCCCAAAAACAATGTAGAAACGATTATCGAAGTTAGAATTGCGCAAAGCGGCGCGCTGGAATATATCGGATTTGAAAAACGCTCCGGTAATCATTATTTTGATGAGTCTGCGCTGCGCGCCGTTAAAAAATCGGTCCCCTTTCCGCCGCTTACGGGATGGGTGGCTCATCGCTCCATTGAAATCGGCATCCGGTTTCATTCCGAGGAATTACGCCAGGCGAATACAAAGGATTGACCATAATCATGGGAAATAAACGTACATTCAAGATATTGACTTTATTCATTTTTATATTAATAGGCATCTTTCATAACACAGCCTTGGCCAAAGTATATATTGATATTGACGCACCGGGTTTTCAACAATTCCCCCTAGCGGTTTGTGATTTTCAAAACAAAAAAGCGGGGGCGTTACCATCAGATGAATTCAATACCGCCATTGCCGACCATATCCGGCACTACCTCGACTTGTCGGGAATCTTTAATATTTTGGACAAGAAAAGTTTTCTGGAAGGCGTTGAGCCAGGTACTCCGGAAACCATCCGTTTTTCCGACTGGTCTGTCATTGGCGCGGATTTTCTGCTGCGCGGTGATATGATAATCGCCGGCCAAAATGATGTCATCGTGGAGAGCCGCTTGTACGATGTCACGCGCGGCCAGGCGCTTTTTAATAAAAAATTTTCGGGTAAAATCGATGACCTGCAGGCACTTGCACGCGCCATTGCCGTCGATATCCTGTTTGCACTGACCGGAGATGAAGGGGACTTCAATACAAAAATTGCCTTTGTGATCAAAAAAAATGCCCGGTCCGATATTTACACGATGAACTATGACGCATCCGACATGAAAAATCTGACAAATCATCAAAGCATTGTCGCGGCGCCGCGCTGGTCGCCGAACGGTCAATATCTTGCTTTTACATCATACAAAAGCGGCCGGCCAGAGGTTTATCTGCAAAATTTAAAAACCGGAAAAGAAAAAACCGTTTCTTCATTCCCTGGCCTCAATTTATGCGGTTCCTTTTCCCCGGACAGCAAAAAACTATTGCTGACGCTGAGTAAGGACAACAATGAAGAAATCTATGTCCTGGACATTGACACCATGACGCTCAAGCGTTTAACCCATAGTTATTCCATTGATGTTTCTCCGGCCTGGTCGCCTTGCGGCAAAAAAATCGCTTTTGTGTCCAATCGTTCGGGCTCCCCGCAAATATTTTTAATGGATACGGACGGCAACAACCTCAAAAGAATAACTTTTGAAGGCAATTACAACACATCTCCTTCTTGGTCTCCCCGCGGCGGCAGGATTGCTTATGAAGGCCTCATCAATCACAAGTATCAAATCTTTTCCGTAGATGAGGAAGGTAACAACCTCATTCAGTTGACATTTGATGATGCGGATAATGAATATCCTTCATGGTCTCCTTCCGGCAGACAAATTGTTTTCAGCTCCAAGCAAGGCTCAAAAAGCCGCATCAACATCATGAATTCCAATGGACTGAATATCCGCGTCCTCAGGGAAAACAAAGATCAACTGGTAATGCCGGCCTGGTCACCCAGATTTAAATAGAAAATTTATTTCATGTTGGGGTTGTTATTTTTTAGCCTTTGCCGTATAGAAAGCACTATGATTAATTATGAATTCAACAGGGATATTGAAAAGCAGCGAGGTTGTCGGGCATCCCCTTGAAAAACACCTTATATTTCATCGAATTTTTATATTATTTTTGTTGACGTCCACGGGCAAGTTATGTTTTAAATTTTGGCACAACTTGTGAGCTACTCACACCCATAACGAAAGGAGAATATCATGAAGAAACATTTAACGCTAATAGGGTTGTTAATGGTTTTTGTATTTAGTTTGGCACTATTCAGTGGTTGCGCAGAAAAAAAGGCGGTTGTCAAGGATGAGGCCATCCAGGAACAAAAGGTTGCGCCCACTCAGACAGCACCGGTAGCAGTGACAGACGATGAAGCCGCCCGCCGAGCGAAAGAACAGGCGGATCGGGAAGCCGCTCTGAAGGAACAGGCCGCCAAAGATGCCGCCGCTAGAAGAAACTTGGCGGCGCTCAATGACTTGAATTTACAAAACATCTATTTTGATTATAACAAATCCAGCATCCGCCCCGAAGCCCGTGAAATATTGAAGGCCAACACCGAAATATTCACGAAAAATAGCGCCGCCACTATCGTTGTTGAAGGGTACTGCGACGAAAGAGGCACTGCCGAATACAATATGGCTCTGGGAGAAAGACGCGCTCAGGAAGCAAAGAAATACCTGGCCAATCTGGGTGTCAAATCATCGCAGATGAAAACTGTCAGCTTCGGTGAAGAACGTCCTCTGGATCCGGGTAACAATGAAGAAGCCTGGGCGAAAAACAGAAGAGCCCATTTTGTTGTTAATTCCAAATAATTACTTAAAGGGGTGAAAGAGTTGAGAAATTCTCTTTATCTTTTACTGATGTTTATTGTGATTACCGTAGCGGGCTGCGCTTCCACCTCTGATTTGAAGGCAGTCCGCTCGGAACTCAACCAGCAAATG
>JANYAF010000018.1 GCA_025355175.1 Deltaproteobacteria bacterium
CGGTGATCCGCGCAAAATGGCTGATCCGAACACAGTGGTGTGCCGAAACTGTTTCCGCTGCATTCAGGAATGTCCCCGGGGAGCATTGGAGAAATCTCTGGACAAGGATTTTTTAAATATCGGCGGCTCCTACTGGAAGTCCGATATGTTTATTACGTTATGGAAGCAGGCGGAGGACGGCAAGGTTCCGGTTACCGGCGCCGGCTACCGCGGCCCGTTTACCGGACCGGGATTTGACAGCATGTGGACCGATATGTCGGAAATCGTTCGTCCGACACGTGATGGAATTCATGGACGGGAATACATCAGCACCTCCGTTGAGCTGGGAAGAAAACTCAACCACCTGAGCTTTGATGAATGCGGGAATTTACGTTCGAAAATTCATGATACAATTGACATTCCGATTCCTATCCTCTTTGATTTCCCGCAGGATAATTTGAGTCATAACGTGAAAGTCGCCATCGTCCGGGCGGCAGCGGAACTCAATACTTGCATCATATTGTCCGCGGATCAAATTGCAGCCGACATAAAAAAATATACTAAAAACATCATTCCCTTAATTTCCCATAAAGAAATTGATAAGCATCAGGCATTGATCAAGAGCGTAAGAATGGTGGCAATTGATTATAATGATGAAATATTAAGTACCTTGCCGGCACTTCAGGATAAAATTAAGAAAATAAATAATGTGCTTACTATTGTTCGAGTTCCCGCAACGAAATCTGTGGAAACCATAGTTGCCAAACTGGCGCAAAACGGTGCGGAGATTATCCATGTCGTGGCCGATTATCGCGGTATGGAAAACAGTTCGGCAGGAGCAGACCGGCGTTTGGGCAAGGACATCATCCGGGCAGTGCATTTGAAGCTGGTGGAAGACAGAATTCGCGATGAAGTTACGATTATTTTCTCCGGCGGAATAGCCATGGCCGAGCACGTACCGAAGGCCATGCTCTGCGGCGCGGATTTAATCGCGATAGACTTGCCCCTGCTTATCGCGCTTGGCGCCAGATTGTATGAAGAGCCGGAAAAAATAATCGTGTTCCCCGATGGATTGGAAAAAATTGCCGTACGCACGGTAATGCATCGAATTGTTAACCTAATGTCTGCCTGGCATTCGCAGCTTCTGGAGGTCATGGGCGCTATGGGCATTCGTGAAGCAAGGCGTCTGCGTGGTGAAACCGGAAGAGCGATCTTTTTCGATGAAATCGATAATGATACTTTTGGAAAAATATTTAAAAAAAGAGAATCAGCAAAAATATGAAACCATCAACTGTAAAAATTAAAAAAATGCCGTCGCGATTTAAGCATCAGGTGCCTAAATATAAAATTACTCGATCCGACGCCTGTATCAACTGCGGTACCTGCGCAAAATCATGCCCGTACGGAGTTCACGAAAGACAGGAAGGGCATAATAAAATGAGCGTGCCGATAGACTATAAATGCATCGGGCTGGAATGCAAGAACAATGATTTCTATTGCGTGGCAAAATGCCCGCGCCAGGCTTTGAGCATCTCTCTTAATCCCATGTATGAAACGCTCGGTGATTATCGCTGGACGGCGGACATGATTACCGGAACCTGGATCATGGCGGAGACGGGATATCCTCCGGAACGCAAAGATCTGGAATATAATACGGGTAATTCCGGCGGCGGTTTCGACAAACTGCGTATTAAGTTTCCTGACAAGCCGCCGAAAATTGACAAGCTGGAAATATCAACGGAGATTCCTTTAAACAGGAGAAATGACGGCCGCGCCAATGTTGTCATTTCCACTCCCGTCTATGGCGGGGGTATGTCCTTTGGGTCTGTCAGTCTGCCCACAATGGTTTCCAAGGCCCACAATGCCGCCATCTGGAACACCTTCACCTGTACCGGCGAGGGAGGATACCCGGAGGTGCTTCAACCTTATAACGACCATGTGATCACTCAGGTGGCAACAGGTTTGTTCGGGGTGCGCGAAGAAACAATACAACGGGTAAAAATAGTGGAATTCAAATACGCGCAGGGTGCCAAACCCGGCCTGGGCGGGCATCTTCTGGGTGAAAAAAATACAGAGAGCGTTGCCCGGATGAGGGAAGCGGTCAAAGGCACCTCCTTGTTTTCACCTTTTCCGTTTCATTCGGTGTATTCCATCGAAGATCACAAGAAGCACATTGACTGGATCAAACAAATGAATCCCAACGCTTTGGTTTCCGTTAAGGTTTCGACACCTAACGATGTGGATATGGTTGCCGTCGGTTCATATTATGCCGGCGCTCATATTATTCATATTGACGGCGGATACGGCGGTACCGGCGCAGCGCCGGACATTGCCAAAAAGAACATCGCCATGCCCATAGAATACGCGATAACTAAAGTTCATAACTTTTTGAAAGATGAGGGAGCCCGTGATGCGATGACCCTCATTGCCTCGGGCGGCATAAGAACTGCACATGATCTGGTCAAGGCCATTTGCCTGGGCGCGGATGGCGCAGTGATCGGCACTGCGGAAATGGTTTCTCTGGAATGTGTTCGCTGTGGAAACTGCGAATCAGGCCGGGGCTGTGCCCGCGGCATTGCTTCCACGGATTCGGAACTGGCTGATTTATTCAACGAGGAATGGGCGACGCAGCGTCTGACAAACATGTACCACGCCTGGAATGTCCAGCTTGTGGAAATACTGCAGAAGTTCGGCATGAAGAGCGTCAGAGAACTTGTTGGCCGGACAGATTTGCTCGAACATATAGATTACAGTAAATAAAGCGGAGTTTGCTAATAATGGACAATGTTGAA
>JANYAF010000035.1 GCA_025355175.1 Deltaproteobacteria bacterium
ACGCCTCCCTCCGTTGCCATCTTCACCGCTTCCTCTCGAAACTCTTTCGTGTAACGCCCGTTCGGTATCCTTTCCATTTTCACACCTCCGTCTTGGTTTCTTACCTAAACATTGGTGTCCACATTTTTCAACCTATCACAGTTTGCTATCTTTATCTCCGCCTTCATAAACAAGAATGCATGGGCTTTCAGTCATGTGCATAACAGCTTTAACGGTGAGTGCGTCCTTCCTGTGTTTCGCTACTTCATCAGCATAAATAATTTTCGATAAATCGAATTTCCACTTCTCGTGAAAACGAATCTCAAATTCTTCTCTTTTTCTTTTAGTTTTAAGCTTATTATATAATGTATATTCTTTTTCAAATTCTGGAGATCTTTTTATGGCGTGTCTTTTGTCAAGTTCAGTAATTCGCATTAACTTCACCCTAAAGCTCTTCTATTTGTTTATTCAGGAAAACGGCAGAGATGTTCTTGCTGCTTGTTGGCCCTATGCCTATCCTGATATGTCCTTTATGCCTCTTTTGTCTTGAATGGTAAAACCTTCGCCCCTGCCTTCAATCCGTCCAGATAATCAGCCCACGTCTGCATCATTTGCCGCCGTTCGCTTATGTGCTGTGTCCGATTATAGGCGCGCCCCAATGGGTCACGAACGGCATGAGCAAGTTGATGTTCAATTAAATCAGGTCTGACCTGTAGAACCTCGTCAAGAATGGTTCGCGCCATTGCCCGGAATCCGTGACCTGACATTTCGGTTTTTTCAAATCCCATGTAGCGCAAAGCCGCAAGAATTGCGTTGTCACTCATTGGCCGCGCTGAAGTGCGCCCCGGAAAGACATATGTTCCATTTCCTGTTAGTTTCTTTAGTTCTGTCAATATTTCGATTGCCTGTTTTGACAGGGGGACAAGGTGCGGTTGTTTCATCTTCATTTTTTCCGCCGGAATATTCCATTCCGCTTTTTCGAAATCAATTTCTGACCATTCCGCGTGACGAAGTTCCCCCGGACGTACAAAGGTGAGGGGGGCAAATTTCAAGGCGGATTGAACAATAACACTTCCCCGATAATTATCTATAGCCCTTAACAGTTCTCCTACCTTTACCGGGTCTGTTATGGCCGCACGATTAATGGTTTTGACCGGCGACAAGGCACCGCGCAGATCGGCTGACGGATCACGCTCTGCCCTTCCGGTCGCCACTGCGTATCGGAAGACTTGTCCGCTGATTCCCCGGATGATATGCGCCGAATGAATTATCCCCCGCGCTTCAATCCGACGCAGCACCCCAAGCAGTTCAGGCGCTTTGATCTTGTTAATGGGTTTACTCCCTATATACGGAAATACATTTTTTTCCAATCGGCTGATAACTCTTTCGGCATGGCTTTCCTTCCAGTTGTGTTTGAATTTATTGAACCACTCTCTTGCTATCACCTCGAAAGTTTCCATTTCTTCAGCATGGGCTTGCTTCTGAGCTTTACGCACCGCACCGGGGTCAATACCATTGGCAAGTAACTTTCGGGCATCCTCGCGCCGCTTTCGCGCGTCCAGAAGACTTATTTCCGGGTATGACCCCAAAGCAAGTTTTTTTTCCTGTTTGTCGAAGCGGTATTTAAAACGCCATAGCTTCCCACCAGAAGGTGTGACCAGAAGATATAGTCCGCCACCATCAAATAATGAAACAGGTTTGTCTTTAGGCTTTGCTTTTTGGACTTTCAAATCCGTCAAAGGAATGATGCGCTTCGGCATAGGGACACCTCCATTTTTTGGGTACCTTTTGCTTAATTATTGGTACCCAAAACATCAGGATTGTGATGAATCTTATAGCACGTCTTTAGACTTAAAGCAACAAAAAACCCGCTATTTCTAGCGGGTTCTGGACTTCTTTGAATTGTCTTGGATGATGACTTGGTGGGCGATGAGAGACTCGAACTCTCGGCCTATGGCTTCGGAGGCCAGCGCTCTATCCATCTGAGCTAATCGCCCACGCCCGGTGCTTCTACTATATCCCGTCATAATCTTCAATGAATAAAATTATTACGGTGTGAATTATAAACGCCCTGTTAATTTTCAGGCGAGTGACGGACTTGTTTTTTTGAGGTATGATCTTTACCCAGATAGAAATTGATCCAGGATGACGTTTGATAAAGATCCCAGTTGCAGGGTGGAACAATGTCTTTGGACAGGTACACTTCCTCTCCGTGTTTCTTCAATCGGGCATAGGCCCGGACATAAATGCACTGTCTCTTTCCGGGATAAACCTCGCACCACCCCTGGAAGCTCCCGCCGCAAGCGCCGTTGCGCTGGGTTTTCGGGCATTGCGACATCGGGCAGAGGTAGGCGACATCGATCAGGGCGCAGTCTCCGCAGTCCTTGCAGTCAAAGAGCAGGACCTTGTTGAAGTGTTCCAGCTTATGAAAGAAGCCTTCCATCGTTGTTCCTTCCACTTTGCGATAGAGGTTCTTCATAACGCTGTAAAGTTTTTTCCCAGGCTCAAACATCCATTTATGGAAGAGCCGCGATAAACCATATGAACATTCGATTTTAGCATCGAGTGGCCGAGATTGTCGCTTCGTCGGCGTCTCCCGGTTAAGGCCCGTGTCCGGATCGCGCTCAAAGTAATAAAAACCGTCGTCAATGGGATAATCAAAATAGCGGATCAGGTCGGTCCACCGGGGGGCAAGTTCCTCCCCTTGACGGATAATAGCTTCCACCTGTTCGTATTTTATATTGTGGCCGCCGATATGGACCCCGCTGAACCCCATTCCTTTCATGACCGCATACATCCGGGCTGCGCGCAGGGTTCTGGCTTTTTCTCCCTTGTCGGGATCGTTTCGCTCCCGATCAAGATCTGCGAGAAGTTTATCCGTGACGACACTGCCGGGCAGGTCGTTGCGGTTCATCATTTTGGCCGCACCAAACGGAAGGATATAAATGTTTCCCATAAGCGGTATGTTGAAACCGTTTTGTTTCATGAAGAGCAACACTTCATGAAATTTTCGGACATCGTATCCCAGTTGCGTAACGATGAATTGCGCGCCGGCGTCAATCTTCTTTTTCAGTTTGAAATACTGGACCATCTGCTCTGCTTCGGTTGCCTTGAAGGGAGAAACGACAGCGCCCGGGTAAAAGTCGCTGGATTGGTGACGGACGTTACCTTTGATTCCCGGACACGTAAGCCCCCGGTTCATGTCCGATATCAGTTGCAGGGTATGGATCGGATCCAGATCAAAGACCGGGGCAGGTCTTCCCTGGTAGCCGGATACGGGGTAATCCCCGCTCATCACCAGAAGGTTTCTGACCCCCGCCCGATCCAAGGCGTAGAGCTGGCTTTCGATTGCGTTGCGGTTCTTATCTTTGCAGGTAAAGTGGACGAGGGGCTCGATGCCCAGCTTCAGAATTTCGCCGCCCATGAAATCAGCGGACATGGCCGGGGTTCCCCCCGGATTGTCCGTCAGGGTCAGGGCATGGATATTTCCCCCCGAAGCGGCCTGCCCGGCCAGAGCCATGGCCTTATCCTGGGCCGCTTCTTTCGCGCCCCTTCCCGGCACCAGTTCCCATGTGACCGGGAAGATATTGGGATTCAATAAAGCCTCTTTAAAACGATTTTCCTGCATAGATATATCCTCCTGAGAGCCGTGCGCCAAAATTCGCATTTACCAAAGAGCTTGTCAACCATTTTTCACGAGACGGGTCAATAGGCTGAAGACCGAAGGCTGAAGGTTATGCTGGAGGCTGGAGGTTATAAGTACAGGTGATAGTTTATTGTAGACTTGTTTATCACGAACTCTATATTTGGCAAATCACGAACCCCGCTTCACGCTTTCAGCCTTCAACCTTTCCTTGCAGTTGCTGCGGAAATTTGTTACTTTCATGCCATGCATTTTGAAAAGAAAAGGTTAGCACAGAAAATATTATATGGCCTGGCGATCCTTGTTATGGCTTGCTGGTCTTCGAAAGGATTCGCCGCGATCGAAATATCCAATATCCGGTATTGGAGCGCACCCGATCACACGCGCGTTGTGTTTGATCTCAGCACTGAACCGGACTATCGGTTTAATATCAGGGGGAATCTTATCACTCTGGAATTTTCCGATGCCTCTTTGCACTTATCGTTGCCCGCTGAAAAGATAATCGGCAAACACGGCATCAGCAAAATCATTTTCACAACGGCGAACGACAATAAATGTAAAATTGAAATTATGCTCGATCAACCTTTAAAAGCGGAAGTATTCAAGTTAAAAAAATTCATGGATAAGCCTGACCGCGTTGTTGTGGATATTATTGTGGCACAGGCCGTAAAAAAAGAAGCCGCCAAGGAACAGACACCGCCGTCCGTAAAAAAAAGAGTGATTGTGATTGACCCCGGCCATGGCGGAGAAGATCCCGGCGCCGTGGGTAAAAACGGAACGTATGAGAAACATGTCGTACTGGCCATCAGCCGTGAAATAAAAAAATCGATTGATAAAATGCCCGGATATCATGCGATATTAACCCGCGACGGAGATTATTATGTATCTTTCGGCAAGCGTCTAAACGTAGCCAGACAGGCCAGCGCGAGCCTCTTCATCAGCGTTCATGCCGACGCGGCGAGAAACCGCCAGGCCAGAGGCAGTTCCGTGTATTGCCTCTCCACTGGCGCCGCAAGTAATGAAGCTGCAAAATTGTTGGCGAACAACGAAAACCTGTCCGATATCATCGGTGGTGTCCCCTACGGCGAAGGCAATAACCAATCCGATGAAATCATCCTGAATATGTTTCAAACCAATACCATCAATCTGTCGAAAACATTTGCCGCCGGTTTGCTTGATCAGATTGGCCGGGTGCAATGTCTGAAGTATCCCAACTTTCATGAGGCGCCCTTTCGTGTTTTGAAATTGCTGGATACCCCTGCCGTGCTTCTGGAAACGGCATTTATCTCACATCCACAGGAAGAGATCACATTGAAAACAGGCAGCTTCAGGAAAACGATCGCTTCAGCGGTTGCATCATCCGTCGCCAATTACTTTTCCGGCTCATCTTCCGTTGCGTCGGCCCGTGACGCAAGCAAAAAGGAAGACAACGACGCCCCCGTGTTAAAAAAGGCCGCGGACACCACCCGTCCGGTGGAAACAATAACTTATCGCGTTCGACGCGGTGATAATCTGAATGCGATAGCCAGACAACATGAAACGAGTCTTGCCTTGCTTTTAAAGCTGAATCGGCTGAAAATCAACGATCCTCTCTATATCGGCCGGAAAATTCTTATTCCGGTTGCCAAACGTGAGACCGTCGCCGGAAGGCTTCTGGGAAAACATACGGTTCAAAAAGGCGATACCCTATTTTCTCTAGCCAAAAGCAGTTCCATCACCGTCGATGAATTGCGTCGCCTTAATAACATGACGGATTCCGATGTTTTATTATTGGGGCAAAAAATTAAACTGCCCCAATAACCAGGATGACAGGCGCGCCCGGCCATAAAAGTTCTATACATTCAACAAAGATTTTATGATATTTATCGTGAATGATTTTGCGGGTATTTATGACTATTGCAACTAAGTTGCAATTTTGGTACACAGGCACACCATGCGAAGTTGCAAAGTCAATCGGGAAAGAATGGGCCATGATGGCGTTCATAAAAAAGGGTTTTATTGTTCTGATTATCGGACTTTCATTGATTCTAGCCTGCAAGCAGACAGAGGAGCCTATCGGGAAAGATACCCGTCTGCAAGTTATGGCCACGATTTTCCCTCTGTACGACTTTGCCCGTAACGTCGGCGGGGATAAAGTCACCGTTACCATGTTGCTGCCGCCTGCAACGGACGCTCATCACTACGAATTGAAGCCCAATGATATCGTCCGGGTCGGCAAAACGGATATTTTCCTTTTTACCAGTTTTGAAATGGAACAGTGGGCCTACAAAATTATCAATGCGGCCGCTGAAAAAACAAATATGCTGGCGGTCGAAGCCGGACAAGGCGCTTCGTTACTGCCTTTGTCGGCGTTACATGAGCATGATGCGAAGGCTCCACCTGCCCGACAAGAAAACGACATGGAACACGCGGCCAAATTTGATCCGCATATCTGGCTGGACTTCGCGAACGCGCAGAAAATGATCGACAACATCACAACGGCCTTCATCAACAAAGATCCGAGAAACAGTGAGCCCTATAAAAAAAACGCACAGTCCTATAAGCTTCAATTGATGGAGCTGGATCAAAAATACCGTGTTCAATTACAGAACTGTAAGAAAAGAACCATTCTACACGCCGGTCACTGGGCCTTTGCTTACCTGGCTTACAGATACAATTTAGAATATGTGGCAGCCTATAACATGTCGGCGGAGGCAGAACCGTCGCCGCAGCAGATATTGACGTTGATCGAACAAGTCAAAGGACAAAAACTGAAATATATTTATTACGAAGATCTGGCGGCGCCAAGGCTGGCCCAGGCCATTGCCGGAGAAACAGGCGCGGGGCTGCTCAAACTTCATAATGGACACGACATCAGCAAAAAGGATATCCAAAATGGCGAATCATTCATTTCTCTGATGGAAAGAAATCTGGCAAATCTAAAAAAAGGATTGCAATGCCCATAATTTGTGTGGAGGATTTAACATTCCAGTACAACGGCCTGGAAGTGATCAGCAACATCACCTTTGCCGTGGAAAAGGGAATATATCTGGGCATTGTGGGTCCCAATGGTTCTGGTAAAAGCACGCTGATTAAAAATATTCTGGGCATTTTGAAGCCTGCGCAGGGCAGGGTTGAACTATTCGGCAAGCCCATAGGTCATTTCCGCCAGTGGGAAAAAATCGGCTATCTGCCGCAAAGGCTCGGCGCATTGAACACCCATTTTCCCGGCACGGTGGAAGAAATCGTTCAAATGGGTTTGCCGAAAAAAGATACGGTAGCGCTGAGGCGCACGCTGAAGATGATGGCGATCGGTCATCTGGCCTCGCGCCTGATCGGCGAACTGTCTTATGGCGAACAGCAGCGGGCCATGTTGGCGCGGGCGCTGATAAGACGGCCGGATTTGCTTATTTTTGATGAACCGACCACCGCGCTGGATCCCGAAACCCGGGAAATTTTCTATTCCCTTACCCGGGAGATGAGCCGGACGGACGGGACAACCGTCATTCTTGTAACTCATGACATCGGAGTCATCGGTCAATACGCGCAAAATCTTCTTTATCTGGATAAAAAAGTCATTTTTTCGGGAACATTCAAGGACTTCTGCGCGTCCGAGGACATGACCGGATTCTTTGGTCCGGCGAGCCAGCATCTCATCTGTCATCAACACGACCAAATCGGGAGCAACGGCTGATGGATTTGCTTGATATCTTCCATTACGGATTTGTTCAACGGGCAATAATTGCGGGTGTTCTGATTGCCGCCGTTTCAGCGCTTTTGGGTCTTTTTCTCGTCCTGCGCCGTTTCTCTTTGATCGGCGATGGCCTGGCTCACACCACGTTCGGCAGCGTTGCGGTTGTCCTCTTAATCGGCATCAGTCCCCTTTATGTAACCCTGGCGGCGCTGCCGCTGGTGATGGTTTCCTCTCTGGCTATTTACAAATTAACCTCATCGAGAAAGATAAACGCGGATGCAGCCATTGGCATTGTTTCTTCGCTGGGGATTGCGGCAGGTATTATTCTGGCCAGCCTGTCCGGAGGATTCAACGTCGATTTATTCAGCTATCTTTTTGGAAATATTCTAACCGTAAATAACACTGAACTACTCCTTTCTTTTATTGTTTTTTTAATTGTCGTGGCCGTGGTCATTTATTTCTATGACGATCTGTTCGCGGTGACCTTTGATCAGGAACTGGCTCAAAGTATGGGCATCAAAACCGGACGGGTCAATGTCATTCTCTTTCTGCTGACCGCTGTTGCGGCTGTGCTGGCCATGAAAGTTGCCGGCATCATGCTGGTTTCAGCGCTGCTGATTCTGCCCGCGCTCACCGCCCTGCAGCTTTCCGTCAGCTTCCGGACCACGATGATCGCCGCAACAGGCTTTGCCGTCGGGGCGGTTCTTTGCGGAATCGTGTTTGCTTTTTTGTTGAATTTACCGGCAGGCGCCATGATCGTCATGTTTAATATCTGCTTTCTTTTTCTTGTTTTCGCGGCGAAGAAACTCTCTCGCCTGCGGAGGTGAAGCATGATGTCGATGATCAAAATTTTTGCAACATTTTCCAATTTGCTTTTTGTTGCCGCAATTCTTTTGGGTCTTTATTGGCCGCAGGCCGCGCAAGCCGCTTCTGTTCTGATTATGCCGGCATTGATGATTACGCTTACCGTGACCTTGCTTCGTTTCCCCAGTGGTTTTCTCAATGGACCCAGAAGGCTCCTTTCCGGGGCGCTTTGGGGCAACCTGATGAACTACCTGGTTTTGGGAAACCTGATTATACTGGGGAGCATTTTTTTAATCCGTGATGAGAAATACTGGATCGGCCTGGTCCTGATCGCCGCCGTTCCTTCCGCGGTAGCCATCTTGCCCCTGAGTGAAAGACTGCGCGCCGATAAGATGTTGACCCTGGCCGGTTTTGCCGGAACTTATCTAGGCGCTCTCATCCTGACTCCCCTGATCGGAGCAGCATTTCTCAAGTTTATTCCCATCCGTTACGACAAACTCATGATTCTGGCAGTCACCTTGATCGTGCTGCCGCTCGTTTTATCCCGTATTGCCGTTGATCGAAAGTGGGATACCCTGATTAAAAGCCATGAGGGAACCATTTCGGACGGGTGTTTTTTTGTCATTTTTTATGCTCTGGCGGCCAATAACGCGCATCTGATCAGGCAGTGGCCTTTAGAAGTCATCTTAATTTCCATCCTTGCTTTGGCCACCGTCTTTTTGATCACGCTCGCTTTAGTGCTCATCGGCAGGTTTTACAAAGTGTTCCATTCCACCATTTCATCGCTTCTGCTTTTAGGTACCATGAAAAATTATGGCCTGGCCGGGGGGATTGCTCTGTATATTTTCAACAATGAAGCCGCTGTGCCCGCTTTAATCTTTTCTGTTTTTATGTTTCTCAACGCCATTTGGCTGAAATTCAGAGCGCGAAATCATGCCCTGTCTCCGGCATCGGAGCAGACACCCCCAACTTATATTTGACAAAATAAAGAGGCTGCCTATACTAACCTATAATAACATCAGAAAGGAGAAAAAACAGCATGGCGATAAACTTACCCCAACTGCCTTACGAGAAAGACGCGCTAGCCCCATATATCAGCGCGAATACCTTGGAATTTCATTATGGCAAACATCACAAAGCGTATGTGGATAACTTAAACAAATTCATTGCCGGAACCGATCTGGAGGGAAAAACACTCGAAGAGATCATTATAAATGCCGCAAAAGATCCGGCTAAAGCAGGAATTTTCAACAATGCCGCCCAGGTCTGGAATCATTCTTTTTACTGGAAATGTCTGAAGCCGCAAGGAGGTGGTGCGCCTACGGGGGCTGTTGCTGCCAAAATTAATGCCGCCTTTGGCAGTTACGACAAATTTGTCGAAGAGCTTAAAAATGCCGGCGCTACTCAGTTTGGTAGCGGCTGGGCGTGGCTGGTTTTAGACGGCAATGATTTAAAAATTACTAAAACGCCGAATGCGGACACCCCACTGGCCCACGGACTGAAGGCGCTGCTTACTATCGATGTCTGGGAGCATGCTTATTATCTTGATTATCAAAATCGAAGACCGGATTATCTCACGGCGGTCATTTCGAACCTCATCAACTGGGATTTTGTGAATGCCAATTTAGGTTGATGTTTTGGTGGCAGCTATCGCGGCCTTGGCCGAGAGGGGCACCCGGGTTGGAAAAATGAGAAAATAATAAAAAGAAGGGGACTTGACACCAAGTCCCCTTCTTTCATATAAGTAACACCTGCAGGATTACTATTTATTTTTATCTACCCGATCTTTAAGTTCTTTGCCTACTTTAAAAAAGGGCAGTTTTTTGGGTTCAACTTTTATTTTTGTGCCGGTTTTTGGATTTCTTCCCGTGTAGGAACCATATTCTTTAACGACAAAGCTGCCGAATCCCCGAATTTCGATGCGGCCGCCGTTTTTTAGCTCATCGGTAAAACCTTTAAAAACAAGGTTAACAACATCAATTGCTTTTTTTTCCGTTAAATTCAGCTTCTTGCTCAAAGCTTCAATAAGACCGGATTTGTTCATACACCCTCCTTAAGGCTATTTACAGATAGAATTGCCTGATATTATGATGCTGGTCATCTCGCACGTGGGCGACTATTATTTATTTTTAATTGATTGTCAAGAATATTTTTACCTTTTTTGCTCTGTGATTCATCGAGTAGCTGGCGAATTTCCTGGCCGGTCAGAGAGCGCCACTCGCCTTCTCTCAAGCCTTTCAAAGTAATGTTACCGATGGATTCGCGCACCAGTCGGGTCACCGGATGGCCGGCCGCTTCAAAACCTCTGCGAATAATCCTGTTTTTGCCCTCGCGCAGTGTAAGACTGAGCCAGCAGCTTTTATCATTCGTCTTTTCAATTTTCATATTCTCAGGTTTGAATACGCCATCCGGCAACGAAACGCCCTTGGTGATTTGTTTAAATTCCTCAGAGCTTAAACGTCCCGAAATCTTTGCCCGGTAGGTTTTGGGCATCTGAAAACGCGGATGCTGCATTTTTTGCGCAAAGTCCCCGTCATTGGTCAGCAGCAATAGCCCCGCCGAATCATAATCGAGCCTGCCGATGGGATAGACCCTTTCCGGAACATCCCGGATCAGATCAACAACAGTCGGCCTGTTCTGTGGATCGGACATCGCAGTGATATATTCCGCTGGTTTGTGCAACGCAATGTAATAGTTAGTTTTATCAAAGGAAATGGTATTGCCGTCAATCCGGATCACATCTTTTTGTGGATCGGCTTTGACGCCCATTTCCCTCACAACCTCGCCGTTAACGCTAACCCGTCCTGCCGTGATCAGCTTTTCGGCATGACGGCGCGAATCGATGCCGGCGGCGGAGATAATTTTCTGTAAACGTTCTTTCATGAAGTGGTTTCATCCTCAATTATTTTAGGCCCAAAGGCCTTCTGACCGTTTTGTTCCTTTGCTTCGGTTGTTCTCTGGGGTGCTTGTGGTTCTCCTTGCCTAACTTCATCCAAGATGAAGGATTCCTTGTCCGGTGCTTCCTGCAGGACATCATCGAAATCAATGGCCTCCTGCTCATAGATTTCCTGCTGCTCGGTCAACTCCTTCATCTCTCTCATCGTCGGCAGGTCTGCCAGTTCTTTGAGGTTGAAGACTTCCAGGAATTTTTTGGTCGTGCCGTAAATAATAGGTTTGCCCGGCACATCTTTACGTCCCACGATACGGATCAGTTTCTTTTCCAGAAGGCCCTTAAGCGGCGCGCTGACATCGACGCCGCGAATACTTTCAATTTCCATTTTTACAATCGGCTGCCGGTAGGCCACAATGGCCAGCGTTTCCAGCGCCGCCGGAGACAATGACGCAGGCTTCGTGCCTTTGAGTTTCTTGACCCAGGCGGAATGCTCCGGTCTTGTGCGAAACTGAAAACCACCCGCGACCTCCTGCACGCATATTCCGCTTTGGCGTTCTTCATATCCAGTGATCAGCTTCCCTAAAGCTTCCTTGATTTCCGTTTTATCCACGCCGGTAAGCACGCTACAGATTTTCTCCAGCGCGAGCGGCGATTCCGACGCCAGAATTAAAGCTTCAATAACAGCTGAAATATTTTCCATTTAAGACTCCACAGCCGGGAATATTCGAATGACGCCAAACGTTGCCGTCTGATAAGCTTTAATCATTCTGAGCTTAATAAGTTCCAGCAAGGCCAAAAATGTATAAACGACTCGGCGACGATCTTTTCTTTCCCCCAGCAATTCTTCAAAGGTGAGATTTTTTTCGCGTGTCAGGCGCTCCATGACATCGTTGATAATATCCGTCAGCGACAATTTTTCCAGATCAATCTCCAGCAGCTCTTTTTTATCCAAACGCGAAACGAGGTGATGGAAGGCTTCAATCAGTTCAAAAATACTCACTTCCAGAAGCTCATCTTCATCCGCATTTGTTTTTTTTATGTCTTCAGGCAAGACGGTGGACCGTTTAAATACATCCCGTTCCAAAAGCGGTCTTTGCGTCAGTTCTGCAGCTGCGTCCTTGAAAGTCTGATATTCCAGAAGCTGGCGGACCAGCTCGGCGCGCGGATCGTCTTCCAGATCTTCTGCGGACGGCTCTTCCGGCACAGGCAGGAGCAAGCGAGACTTAATATGAATCAGGGTGGACGCCATGACCAGATATTCGCCCGCCAGATCCAGATTCAGCGATTTAATAATATTCAGATATTCAAGATACTGCTGGGTGATCAGAGCGACGGGAATATTATAAATATCGATTTCATTTTTTTTGATCAAATATAACAGAAGGTCCAGTGGACCTTCGAAGATATCCAGCTTGATCGCATAATCTGTCGTCTGTTCTTCATTCATAGAAGTCTTTAAATTTTAACGGCCTCGCGAACCTCTTCCATGGTCCCGCGAGCGATTTTGGTCGCTCGGGCGTTGCCGTCGGTTATCATATCATGAATTTCCTGCAAATGGCTCAGATAATAATCCATACGCTTGTGGACAGGCGCCAGCGCCTCCTC
>JANYAF010000052.1 GCA_025355175.1 Deltaproteobacteria bacterium
ACTACCGAGAATGCAGTCAAAACCCAGATATGGATTTCTATCTCGGTTTATGTTCTCGTTGCCATCGTGAAGAAGGCCTTGAATTTGGGCCAAAGTCTCTACACAATTCTACAGATTTTGAGTTTGACACTTTTCGAAAAGAAACCAATTTATCAAGCACTTTCAAACGTCAGCTACACAAAACAAGAGCACCATACCTGCAACCAGCTGAATCTATTCGATTAACGTTGGGACAGCAGTGATAGAATATATATAACCATTATTAGGGTGCGCCGACCAGTCGGGCTGTATCCGAAAACATGGAGGAACGCAACATGACCAAAGCTATAGATCGCAATCACGGTATGCAGAGTGAAACAACGAAATCTGAGTTGATGTCTGATTCTAACCGACCAAAGATAAATAACCGGGCGCTAGGTGTTTTGTCCGTCGGGGCCTCGTGTTCTGGAGCTTTGGCCGTAGGTGCTTTGGCCGTAGGTGCTTTGGCCGTGGGTGCTGTCGCAGTCGGTGCTATCGCAATCGGTGCACTTGCCATTGGGCGACTTGTCGTTGGACGTGCACGAATCCGACGGCTTGAGATCGACGAGCTCGTGGTGCGTAAACTACACATTACCGAAGCCCTCGAAACTAAAGACATCCCGCATCATTCATAACATGAGACATCTTTGAAGATTTGAAATGATAGTCCTCAATTCTAATAACTATCCACTACTGAAACTTAAGTAGATGAATGGAGCAAGTACTGCTTCCTGAAAGCAAGCATCCAATGCTTTTGATAGGTGTCGATCCTTTGAAATGGTAATCAGCAGCATCGATTTGCCTTTACTAATGGATGTAGTATAGGTGACTTTAACGCTGCCTTCCTGAAATATTGATAGCCATCCCAATCTTACATTCATCCATATCTAATCTAATGCTCACTGAAACCATCCGTCTGGATTGCCTTCACAACAAACCATCAAAAAGGGCGGGTTTTGCAACCCGCCCTTTCCCCGTTTAAGACCTTTTGGTCTGTTTCTTAGTGTTTTTTGGTAAACTCACGAAAATTTTGGAAAGCTCCCATTTTTTGCGCGTTTTCCAGCTTCCCTTATGATAGGCGTAACTGGCCAGAAGCGGCAGAACGGTTGTGGCTTCCGCATAAACCATCTGTTCGCAACTGGAATCCACCTTGCCCCAGGAATTGGCTTCCTTCAGCGTTGAACTCGAGCACGCGCCGTCGCGAACATCGGCCACAGTAATTTGGATGGCGTATTTATGCATGGGAACTTCCTTACCCAGAATTTCAGCGCAAACCACGGTATCCTGCGCGAAGTTTTTCGGCACGCCGCCGCCGATTATGAGCAGACCGGTCTTTCCCGCTTTAATCTTTACGTTGGTCAATTCCAGAAAATCCTTGACCGAATCGATGGTCAGATGACTGTCGGGCCGTTCATACTGGTGCAGCACCAGACCGAAGCCGGCCGAGCTGTCCGAAAACGCGGGACAGAAGATCGGCACATTATTTTCGTAGGCCGCCTGAACCAAAGAATTTTTCTTCTTGGCGTTCTTCACTAAATACTTGCCCATCTCCGCGATAAATTCCCGCGAGGAATAAGCGCGCGGAGGCAGCGCATCCGCTATTATTTTAATCGTGCGGTCACAGTTCTGCAATTCTTCTTCACTGATGAACGTGTCGTAAATCCGGTCGACATAAAGACTCCGCAATAATTTATCATCGACAAACGGCGTGCCCTGATAGTGTTTGAAACCCAAAGCCTCAAAAAAATCCATATCGACAATCGACGCGCCGGTGGCGACAATCGCATCGACCATATTATTTTTCACCAGATCGACATACACCTGCATGCAGCCGGCGGCGCTGGTGGACCCGGCCAGTGTCAGGATAACCGCGCAATTTTTTTCTCTGAGCATCCGGTCATAAATATCGGCGGCATTGCCCAGATCCCGTGCGGAAAAGGACATCTTCTTCATGGCCTCGATCATTTCCACGGCATTGATGGCTTTAATGTCGATATGTTCGACCGTTTTCTTCAATAAATCTTTTTTCTTCATTCCTTCACCGATCCCTTATAGTTTTTGCCTTTATTTGTTCTGGTTATTAAATCAGAGTATGATAAAAGTCAATATATGGATACTTTTACACTGGCGGCAACCAGTTTTACGATTGCCCTGTCACTTTTCATCACGGGGAAAATGGACAAACTCCAAAAGTCTTTTGCGGGCTTTTGCCTGGCTATTTTTATTTCCCAGGCGGCGGTTTTTTTCCGGGGACTGTTTGCGCCGGGATTTTGGATATATATCGAGCATATCGGGCTTCTGGCCATTGCCCCCTTGGCCGTCTGGTTTTTCCGCCATCTGACCCACAACAAATCTTATCTTTCACAAAGCTCGGTGGCGCTGACGTCTCTCATAAGTCTGGCAGGCATCAGCCTGCTATTTTCACCCCTGCGAGCCTTGCCGTATTTTCGCGTCACGCTGATCGCCTATGCCTGTCTAGTGCTGGTCGTCTGCTATTTTGCCCTGCTGCGGCACGTCGGCAAACTGTTTCCGAGTACGGAAAAAAGACGGCTGCGTTATCTGTTGATTGCCTGTCCGATAGCCGTATTGCTCTCGGGCGCCGATCTTCTGGGTTATCTGGGTTATAATTTTCCGCCCATGACCGGTTTGGTTTTATCCGCCCTGCTTTACTTTACCCTGCTGATTATCGCTTATCCCCAGCTTTCCGAACTGCATGATTTTTTCGCCCGCGCTCTGGTCATTTTTATCAGCACCCTCACCGGCGCCTTTATCTTTTATTTTGTTGCTTTCTTTTTCAGTTCCAGTCTGCCTTCTTTTACCAGTGTTGTCATGGCATCGTTTTTAATCGTCATTTCCGTCACCCCGATCAAGATGATCTTAAGGAAGATTTTCAGCTTCCTTTATCCAGACAGCAAGGACGTCTTCACGTCCCTTTATGAGTTTGATGAAAAGCTGGAAAGAGAAAAGGCCCTGCTGCTGGCCGAAATGGCGCCCGTTTTCGCCCATGAAATCCGCAATCCTCTGGGATCCATCAAGGGAGCGGCGCAATTTCTTCAATCCGAGACGGCCACGGAAGAACACAGCAAACTTTTAAATGTAATTATTGAGGAGGTCAACCGCCTCAACACGGTCGTCAGCCAATTTCTGGATTATGCGCGCCCTTTTTCCAGCAAGATTCAGCCCCAGGACATTAATGCCGTTATAGACCGGGCGATCTCAATCATCGCGGCCAATCGTCTGGCCGAGAATATTTCCATGTCACGGGACCTGCAGGAAGGATTGCCTGCCGTCCATGTTGATGAGCAGCAAATTCTTCAGGTCATGATCAATATCTCGCTAAACGCGATGGAAGCCATGCCCCAGGGCGGCAGCCTGACCTTCAGGACATCAAAAATTGAAACCAGCGCCGGCGTCGCCGCAGGCATTACCATCCGGGACACAGGCACTGGCATAGGCCCGGACGATATCAAAAACATCTTCAAACCTTTTTACACAACCAAGGAAAGAGGCGTAGGTCTGGGATTGGCGATCTGCCAGAGAATTATCAGGGAGCACGGCGGCTCCATCCGGGTTAAATCTCTTCCCGGGCAGGGAAGTGTCTTCTTCATCCGGCTCAATGCGGACGGCAAACATAAACACAATCCATCTTGATTTAATCGCCAAGTCATAATAGTTGTATCCCATGAATAGAATTTTAATCGTTGATGATGAATTGAATATGCGGCTGGTTTTGGCGGCCATGTTGAAGCGGGAGGGCTATGAAGTCGCCTCCGCCGCTGACGGCTCCGAAGCGCTGCAAATTTTGAAATCCGGTCGGATTGCCGCCGTGATCACGGATTTGAAAATGCCGCGCATCGACGGTATGGAACTGCTCAATCGTGTCAGCCAGGAATACCCGGAAGTTCCCGTGATTATGATCACCGCTCACGGTACCGTGGCGACGGCCGTTGAAGCGCTCAAAAAAGGAGCCTTGGATTACATCACCAAACCCTTTGAACTCGAAGACCTGAAGCATGTCGTCACCAAAGCCATCAAAACGCGTAATTTAAAAGAGAATGAATTTTTTTTACCGCCGGAAGAAATTGAGCGCGCCGACATCATCGGATCAAGCCCATCGACCCTGGACCTGTTTGACGCGATCAAACGGGTGGCGCCCACCACCACCACCATTCTGATCAACGGAGAAACCGGCACGGGCAAGGAACTGGTCGCCGAAGCCATTCACCGCAATTCACCGCGAAAAAATAACCCGCTGATCAAAATCAACTGCGCGGCCATTGCGGAAACGCTGATGGAAAGCGAACTGTTTGGCTACGAAAAAGGCGCTTTCACGGGCGCGGCCGTTACCAAACCGGGCAAGTTTGAACTGGCCCATAAAGGCACCTTATTTCTTGATGAAGTGGTTGAAATTCCGCGGGATATGCAGGTTAAGCTGCTGCGCGTTTTGCAGGAGCAGGAATTTGAGCGGGTCGGCGGTCTCAAAACGATCAAGGTGGATGTGCGTTTTATTGCCGCTACCAACAGGAATCTGCTGCAAAGCGTGCAGGATGGAAGTTTCCGTGAAGATTTATTCTATCGCCTGAATGTTTTCCCCATTAACGTGCCGCCCTTACGGGAAAGAAAGGGCGATATCATCCCTCTCGTGGAATTTTTTGTCGATAAATTCAACAAGAAACTGGCGTTGACAATCGGCGGTGTGGACGATGCGGTAAAAGGCCTCCTCTTGCGCTATCGATGGCCCGGCAATATCCGTGAGTTGGAAAACCTGATTGAACGAATGATGCTCATGGCCAAAACACCCATGATCACCGCCAGCGAAGTCCCGCCGGAATTCAAGGCCAATCTGGAAAAAGATGTCGAAGCCTTGACGGATGAAGACAAAAAACCCTTTAAAGATTTTATGCGCACGCACATGGAAAATGTGGAAAAGCAGATGATCATCCAATGCCTTGATGAATTGGAGGGCAATGTTACAAAGGCCGCTAAACAACTGGGTTTAAGTCGCAAAGGCTTGCAACTCAAAATGATTAAATACAATCTGCGCAAATAACTACTTTTGATAAGCAGTCGTTGTGAATAAGTCGGACGACTCTTCTTCCAATTCTAAATCAACACTTTGCTTAAACCTTTTGGGTAAGGTTTATAAACCCCGAAGGGGTTTCACGTCTATAGCTAATTGTGTCAACATACGTGCGACCCCGATGGGGTCGTAGATTGTTTTCGGATATGTATTTCTATAAACCTATTATCCCTATGGGATAAAAT
>JANYAF010000054.1 GCA_025355175.1 Deltaproteobacteria bacterium
TGACTCCGACAGGGCGGCCAAGGCAACCTTGGCCTTAAATTCTGCGCTGTGACGTGTACGATGTTGTGGCATTGAACTTCTCCTCTCAAAATAGGTCGGTTCATTGCTTATACACCTGTCTCAATATCCGGCGCCACTTCAATTTGAGACAAAATGCAAGGCGAAAAATCACCATAAAATCAGGCATAATGAACTTCATCAACCAGGCAATTGGTCCTTATTATCAGCAAATGCCGGGTGGGTATATTATGAGAAATTTGTCCAAAGAGATAAAATCGACACTAACGAATTCTTCCTGAAAGAATGCATGAAGGTCAAAGTTGCTGAGTGATCGCTTTCAGAAAGTTTGTAATACCGAAAACGCGTATAGTAAAATCTTGACAAACAAAATGTGATAAGCAAGGGATGTTCCGCAATAGCAAACCAATGGAAGGAATAAGACAATTTCATGTTTCGGGAAAATAATCAATCCAATCTGAAAACCCTATGCAACGTTACCATCCCGGCCAAATATAAAGGCCCGCCGAACATTGCTAACGGAGGTTATGTTTGTAGCCTCTTCGCCAAATACATCAACGACGTTATCGATGTCATGATCAAACGCCCCACGCCACTTGATCGGGAACTGCAAATCCGCACCGGCGACGACGGGATTCATTATTTGATGGATGGTGATCAGATTATCATTCAGGCAAAGCCGGGCGTCATGGACCTCACGGTACCGGATGCCCCGAGTTATGAAGAAGCCGTCAGGGCCGCGAAGGCGTCCATTGCCCTGAAACCGACACCTTATACCCACGTGACCGGACACGGTATTCATCCCATCTGTTTTTGTTGCGGCGCAGACGTGCCGGACGGAGAAGGCCTTAAGATACACCCCGGCCACGTCGCCGGCACCAACATGGTTGCCGCTCCCTGGATACCGGCACTGGAGTATGGCGACGAGCAGGGTTATGTCCTGCCAGAATTCATCTGGACGGCCTTGGACTGTCCAGGGGCCTATGCTCTCTGGGAACTGACAGATACGAAACCCGGTTTTTTGGGGCGTCTGATCGGCCAGATCGAAAAGCCTCTGCGCTGTGGCGAGCAATGTGTCGTCGCCGCTTGGCCAGTTGGGAGCGATGGAAGGAAATTATATACCGGAACGGTCCTGTTCAACGCGAAAGGACAAATCATTGGTCGTTCCATGGCGACCTGGTTTCTCATGCCGCCGGAAATGATGCAGTTAATTGCAAGCTGATGTGTCATGGTAATCATCGTGCTCGTTCAATGAAGAATACTTTTTGAAAGGTTGAATTCACACGTCCGGTGCGATGGATCAGGACAATTTCATCCTTGTGTCTTTGACGGGGTATATGTTTTGAGCGATCTCCTCGGTCAGATAGGCCCGCAACGCTTCCGGGGTAATGCCCATCGCTTCCGCCTGAACATGGCCGTAACTTTTTTCTTTGGCATTTCTTAAGATCCTATAGGTCGTTTCAATGCCATTGACACTTCGTCTCACTTCAGCGCCGAGATTGACTGCTCCCGGCAGTTCGCCCGCTTCGACCATGTCGGCGATCTCGTGCTTGTGCGTCGTAAAATAAGCCGTCACGCCCTTTTGACTTAAATACTCCAATACGATCTTCGTTCTTTTGACCGACTCCTCGTGATCGGTTCCATTGGCAAATTCGTCGAAAAAAACAACTGAATAAGGCGTCATCCGGGGTTGTTCGGACGACGGTCGGGAAAATTGCGACATTCTTTTGAGCTCCGTCAGATATAACCCTGTGCCTTCCGCCGTGTTATCTTCGGTGTTGAAAGAGGTGAAAATGGCGTCGATGAGGCTCAGTTCGGCCCTGTCCGCAGGCAGCCCCATGCCCAGATGGGCAAGCCAGTACATCTGTCCTACCTGTCTGATATAGGTTGTTTTCCCGCCATTATTGGGGCCTGTGATAATAAAAATATTATGGTTTCTGTCTGAAGCTATATCGTTGCGAATGATGTGATCAGCACTGCGTCTTTCAAGGAGCGACGTATTGCAGGCATTGAAAATATCAGATCTGATTTCCCTTTTCTCCAACATTTCAGGGTGCGTTACCGTGAAACCGTCTGCCCTCCATTTTTTTTGAACTGCCGCGGCTCCGAGATAGAAACTCAGTTCCGATGATAAATCTCCGATCTCCAGTTTCGGAATCCGGGAGTAAATGGCTTCATTGACGAGTAAAAGCCAATATTCCATCAAATCTCCGTACCTCTTGCGTTCGTTCTTCCCCCATGTCTCCAGGTTGATTCCGCTGAGATTAAAACTGAATATTTCCTTGTGCCAGATGTCCAGCTTGGACTTCATGGTCTTAAACAGATTGATAGCCATTGCCTCATCATTGATGAATTGTCTGAAAGGTTCTTCCGTGAGCATCTTCTCTGTGGCCTCAAGAATGATCCGATTGCCTCCATAAAACTCACGTCTTGATCCTACAGAGCTGATGGAGTTCAGATAGTCCATGTTATTGTCTATAGCGTCACCGACTCCATAAGGAAGATATAACTCCTTTATAAATTTTTCAGCTTCCCGGAATCTTTCGTCAGCATCGAATCGAGCGCCAAAATCCTTCACGCGTTTCAGTCGCTTTGAAACCGGTTTCCGCATTTTCCGGATGCTTTGGACAAATTCTACGATGTTTGCTGCATCTTGCAGGGATTTGAGACCATTGACAGCACTTCTGAATTGTTCATCGTAAAGACATACATCCAGACTTTGTTTAACGGTAAGGACTTGATTCCATAATTCTTCGTCACCTTGCAGCTCTGCAATAGCCTCCTGTCGTTGAGATATCTCGCCACGATCGCTGACGGGGTTATGAAAGATATCCTCCACGTATTCACTGTCGATTGCCTTGCCTTTTTCGTATTGTCGGGGAACCGCGGCGAAGACCTGCGCAAAGACACATCCGATGTCAAGGTCGTCGAAGGCCTCACGATTGGACCGTACAAACTGATTTGCAGTGTCTGTGCCTTGATTACGATCGTTGCAGCTATCACATGTCTTATTTTCTTCCAGGGCATAGGTATCCTGGCGTGGCGTGAAACCTCTGAGATAATCCAATATTTTATGGGCGGTATTTTTTAAATGATGCTTCAGGGTCATGATGTCTTACTTTTTAAGCTGCGGGTTCCTGGGGAGAACCCGCAGCTGCCCGGTTTATCCGTCTTTTTATACGATCGCCAAAACAGTCTGGGGATTATTGTTTTTGCTGCACCAATTCAGCGCCCGCCGCATAAGCCTTATTCATAACGGCCTGGTCGCCATGGACAGAATCCAGGCTGGCCATTCCTCCCGCGGCAATGCGCCCCTCAACCTTGAAGCCGAGGAAACTGAGCACACCCTCGTTTAAATCGAAAGACGAAGCAAACAAGCTGGTGTCAGGTTGACCCTGCGAATAGACGGTTATGACCTTCTTTCCTTTGATTTTATTGCGGAACGCTCCCGGTTTGCCGTCCTTGAGATACAACAGAGCAAAAAGCCGGTCGATAAAAATCTTGGTCTGACCGGTTACCTGGAACATGAAGACCGGCGTCCCGATGACGACGGCGTCGGCACTGAAGATTTCATCATAAAGCGGCGCCATGCCGTCCGTCTGAACGCACTTTCCTTCCGGCGTCTGGCATTTGTAACAGGCCTGACAGCCCCGGATGCCCAGTTCATTGATGTTAAATATTTTTGTTTCCGCACCGGCCTCGGTTGCACCGCGCAATACTTCATTGACGATTGTGGTCGTATTTCCTTTCTTTCTAGGGCTTCCGACAAATCCAACGACTTTCATTATTTTTCTCCTTTTTTCATTTTAGCAGCTGCTTGTTTTTGGATTAACTCTCTGAAACTTTTGGGGGGCTCGACAAAATCGGCGCGTGAAACGAGGGTTATGGCATCCGTGGGGCAGTGGTATACGCAAACACCGCAGCCGATGCAGCGCGCAAGTTCTATTTTAGCCTGATTATCCGCGATCGTGATGGCGTCCATCTGGCATCGATCCACACATTCTTCGCAACCGGTACAGACCTCTGCATCAACGACCGCCTCGAAATTGCTGGAGACGCTTCTGACGGGATCGCCGAAGCGATAGACGCCCTGCAGAATTCCGCAGCAGCAGGTGCAGCAGTTGCAGATGAAATCAATGCGCTCCTGCGTGTTGCTGGATGTATGGATCAGACCGGCGTCGGCGCTCTTTTTCAAAATCTCCAGGGCTTCTTTTTTGCTGATCTCGCGGCCGAACCCTCGTTCCTTGACGAATTCGGCGAAAGGACCCAACTGGAGACAGACTTCATCGGGATATTTGCAGCCCCTGTCCAGTAGCCGTTTTTCATGGCGGCAATAGCAGATGGAAACAGTGATGGGTGAATTCTCTTCGATGTATTTGCTGGCCACTTCAAAAGGGAAAACATGGGTTGTTGCCGTCAGGGTCTTTTCGATCGGAATCACACGCGCCATGTGGATCGCCGCCTCATCAGCAAAAGGAGACTTGGCTTCTTTCTCGGGTACGCTGGCATGAAAATAGGCATCGAACAGGCGGGCCAGTTCTTTGGCGCGCACGGTCACTTCGCCTTTCATGAATTGGAGTTCAAAGATGCCGGGGACAAGTTGCAGCAGCTTGTACCATTTTTCACCGTCGCGCGTGCTGGAATAAATTAATCCTTTATCGGCCATCTCGTCGAGCATACGCGCCACGCCGCCCGCATCTAAATTGAGCCGGCCGGCTAGTTTCCCTGGAGATTCCGGAGCGATCGGCGAGAGATTGACAGCTAAGTGGGCCTCCTCTTCCGTAAAGAGGGACTTGAGCAAAGCCTCGAGTTCCGGGCTTCTACGGCTCCCATACCCGATGAGATTGAAAATATCCGCCAGTTGATCATACAATTTATCTGCCATAGGTATCCTTTACCTCAGTTATTTGCGTTTTTTTCGACATTAAACCGCTTCCACCCGGCAGGGCACAAAGCGGTGCATGGGCGTGCCGAACTGGTCACGGTGTGTGTTCTTGGTCAGCCGATTGACGTTGGCGCCGTACTTGACGCCGTTGTAAACCATGCCGAAGCCATGAGGAATCACCACGTGGCCTTTTCGCGCCGTCTCCGTCACTTCCAGTTCGATCTCTTCCGTGCCTGCTTCCGTGGTGACGCGCACCTGCTGGCCGTCCTTAAGCTTCAGCGCAGTGGCATCAGTGGGGTGCATGGCCAGCGTGCAGGCGCGCTTGCCTTCATTCCAGGCGGGATCGCGCATCAGTGTATTGGCGTTGGTGGAAATATGCCGCCCCGCCATGAGGATGAGCGGAAATTGGGGGGGCATGACCAGCGCCGCTTCTTCCCTTGCCACCTCAATACTTTTCAGTTCGTCGAGTAGTTCCGGAATATAGAGGTCGATTTTACCGTCCTTAGTCTTGATTTCCGTAAAGTTCTTTTCCGGATCGACCTTTCCCACCCAGATGCCTTCGGGATGATCGACAATCTTCTGAAAGATTTTCTCCCCCAGCGCCGGCCCCGGTGTGTACCCGGCTCTTGCAGCATTTTCATGGAAGGATTTAGGAGCAACCTGCAGCATACCCCATAAAGCCGCAAGGTGCACTGAACCCATGGCTTTGCCCAGCGTTTTGCCCAGAATAAAAGGCATGGCCTTCATGGCTTTCGGCTCGGTCATGGCGTATTCCATCAGGGCTTTGGCAAAAGCGGCGTGGCTCTCGTAGGCGGCCTGATAGAGATTTTCGGGAATCGGCGGGATCAGCCCAAGCTTGTCGGCAAGCCGTAGATCGATTTCGCCCAGTTCTAGCGGCTCACCTTCGGGTTCAATGATCGGCCGGCGCATCTGGAAATAAATGCCGGGATAGGTCATGGGGAAGAAGGTGCCGTCCCATGATTCGTAACCGGTGCGCGACGGCAGGATGTAATGGGATAGAGCGGCTGTTTCCGTCATGGCGATTTCCGCTGTGACCAGAAGGTCCAGACGCTGAAATGCTTTTTCATAAGCGGTTGTGTCTGCATAGGAGCGCAAAGGATTCAAACCGGTAACCAGAACCGCCCGCAGCCTCTCGGAATGATCGGAGAGAATTTCTTCCTGTATGACATTGGGTGGGAAGGCGCCGCAAACCGGGAAGGAATTCGTGGTCACGGTGCGCCAGACTTTAGGGTCTCGTTCATCCGTATGGGACCCGAGGGGCATCATATGACCGGGAATGATATTGCCGCCGGGAGCGCAAAGCCTGCCGCAGATGGACTGAAGGATGACGATCAGATATGAATTCAAACCACTGTGTCTTCCCATGAAAATACCCAGATCATAACGCAGGGATGACTTGCGAGTGGCATAAAGCCTGGCGACTTCACGCACCTGATCAAAATTCAGATCACACGTCTGAATGGCGGCGCGTGCATCGAAATTTTCAAAATAGGATTTAACCTGATTAAAACCCGACGTGCGGTTTGCCAGGTAATCCTGGTTCTCCCAGCCTTCTGCAAGAATAATTGAAATCATTGCCTTGATCAGAAGAGCGTCCGTGCCGGGACGGATAGGTAAATGAATGTTGGCAATCTTTGCGGTTTCAGACAGGCGTGGATCAACGACAATCAGCACTTTATCCGGATCTTTGGAAAGACGCTGGAGCTGCCGCGGCGCCTGGGGGATCTGGTGGCTCTGCATGCCGTTCCAGCCGAATATCAGAAGAACATCGGTATTATTGACATCCGGTCCGTCATGCAGGTATTGTTTTCCATGTGTGCGTCCGCACACCCAGAAAGCCCCGGCAAATTCCTGCGCCAAGGCGTTGTACTGGTACTGCGAACCCAGGCCCCGCATCAGGCGCACGCCGAAAGCCGCTTCAAAATGACAGCCCTGGCCGCCGCCACCCATGTAGGCAAAGGAGCGCGGACCGTATTGCCCGATAATACCTTTGAGTTTGGCGGCGATTTCATCAATGGCCTGATCCCAGGAAATCCGCTCAAATTTATCTCCGACTTTCTTCAGGGGATATTTCAGGCGGTCGGCGTTGTGCTGGTGATAGGCGATGTTCATCCCCTTGCGGCAAAAATAGCCTTCGCTCCTGGCGTTTGACTTGTCAGGCTTCACTTTAACAATGCGGTTATTTTCCACCTCGACTTCGAGGCCGCAGTTCTGTGCGCAAAGTACACATCCGGTTTTATGAATCGTTCCCATCATTGATCCTTTCTCCGGTTGTCTTACCGGATGTCTGATGTGCGTCTTTGCTAACGCTGGTTGCTAAGACGCAGTTTTTTAATGATGCCGTGAAGATCACGCTTTTGTTCATCGGTTAAAACTTGCAGAAACTCGGTATTTGCGGCAGCGATCACCCGGGTGGCTTCCCCGCTCATCGCTTTGCCCTTCTGGGTTAAATGAATATGGATGGATCGCCGGTCGTCGGGATTGCCTTTGCGTTCGATAAATCCTGCGGCTTCCAGGCGATCCAGAATGCCTGTGAGGGTTGCGCTGTCGAGTTCCGTTCTTTTGCCCAGTTCGCTCGATGTGATCTGATCTTCCTCGTCGAGAAAGCCCAGTATCATGGTCTGAACGGAAGTAAGATTCAATTCGGAAACCTTCTGAGCCAGAAAGCGGCTGCTCAGTTGATAGGTCTTGGCAAACTGAAAGAAAATGCAATCTATTTCCCGCATAAGATTATGAAATCATCCTTGTATGCAATTTACTTGTATGCGAGGGTAATAAAGAAAAATCATTTTGTCAATCTTTTTATAATGACTTTTATTATGAACCCATATGGCAACTATATTCACATTGATTGTTCAGGCTTGTGCGGTAAATCGGTTGTTCCTCTGTTTTGTAAATCCTGAGCGTTCGGGATGCCGCGCCGGCCGCCCATTTGCGTGCTGACCCGAGCCGCGGCCCATGCGCCCAGGTCCAGCGATTTTTCCGCGCTCCATCCCCGCACGATACCATAGGTGAGACCGGCGTGAAAGGCATCTCCGCAACCGGTGGTGTCGATGACTTTTGCCGGATATGCCTCTTTGCGAATGAAGCGCCCGTCAACTAGGGCGACATACCCTTTCGCGCCCAGCGTGACGCCTGTGAAGCGGATGCCAAGGCCGGCCAGAATTCGACAGGTCTCCTCAGGCGTCCGGGCCAGTGTGTTGGAAAATGATTCCGATGTGACAAAGCAGTCACTGAATCCCGCCATTTCCAGCATCCCGTCGCGCAATGTTCCCGCATCGACAATCACGGGAATGCCCGCCTCCTTTGCCTTGCGGCAGGCCCATAGCGAAGCTTCGGGAAACAAACCATCGGTATGCAGTGCCGAGCTTTTTAAAAGCAGGTTGATGTCCAGTTCTTCCGGTTGCAGGGAAGGCCCAGTGGGTCTTTGCCAGAAAATCGTCCGGCGGGCCGAGGAAGGTTCGCTCACGATAAAGGCGAATTGCGATTGCTCGTTTTCGCGGATTTGAAGACCGGATGTATTGATCCCTACACTGGAAAGTGATGCAGTAATTTGCGCGCCGAAATCGTCGTTGCCCACAACGCCCGCCATGTAACCATCCAGTCCCCAGTGTTTGAGTGCAACGAGCGCCGTGGCCACAGGGCCGCCGCATTGCACGACCAGATTGGTAAATTCACATTTTACGTCGGATGGCGGATAGGCAGGGATCAGGCCGATATAATCCAGCGAGCACTGGCCGATACCGAAGACAAGGGGTATTTCATTCACGGCATTTTCCTTTCCTTCCGCGCCTTAAATACCACGCAAAACAGGAAATGTGAAAATAAAAAAACCTGTAAATAAGAAAAATATTGATAAGTATTTCAATTGGCTATAATAAGAACGTCAGAAAAAGTTCTCAAAATATTTCTACCTGAAATTTAAGGAACTTACCCATGTCCGCTCCGCAAATTATTCTTGATCTGATCGTTAGATTGACGCCACCGACCGGCAGATTGACAAGCTGGTTTATGAGCTCTATGGCCTGACGGAAGAGAAGATAAAGATTGTGGAAGGCGGAAATTGACAAATCCCACGTCGCTTCGCTCCTGGGACAATTCAACTTCCGCTTCGAACTTCGCGAAGCTCGTTCCTAGAGAGTTTCATCGGAAATAAAAATTATGAAAGGTGGCATATAAAATGAAAGTATTATTGGTTAATGGAAGCCCGAATAAAAAAGGATGCACCTACACAGCACTTTGTGAAGTGGAAAAGGAATTGAACAGGCAGGATATTGAAACGGAAATATTCTACATCGGGAAGAAACCCATCAGGGGATGTACGGCCTGCGCAAAATGTCTGGAACTTGGGAAATGTGTGTTTGACGATGACGCCGTCAACGTCGCGCTTGTTAAGGCGGATAAATCGGACGGTTTTGTTTTTGGTTCTCCTGTTCATTACGCCGGGCCTTCCGGTTTTATAAAATCATTTTTGGACCGCTGCTTTTTTGCCGGCAGCGATGTATTTGCCTACAAGCCCGGTGCGGCAATCGTGAGCTGCCGCCGGGGCGGCGCTACCGCGGCATTGGACCAGCTCAATAAATATTGTACCATCAATAACATGCCAGTTGTTTCATCGCAGTACTGGAATATGGTGCACGGCAACACACCGGAAGAGGTCCTGCAGGATCTTGAAGGATTGCAGACCATGCGTATGCTGGGCAGAAATTTGGCATGGCTTTTAAAATCAATTCAAGCGGGTAAAAAAGCGGCGGTTGCTCTGCCGGAAACGGAAGAACGGATATGGACAAATTTCATCAGATAATTATTACAATGTTGCGTCATTCTTCCGACGATGCCAAAAAGAATTTTTGAGAATTGCGAAACAGGAGAGAAGATTATGGTTATTACCGCTGCGGACATTTACCGGTCCATTGAAGATATTCGCGCAAAAAGTCCCCTTATTCACAACATCACCAATTACGTGGTGATGAACAATACCGCCAATGCGCTTCTGGCGATCGGCGCGTCGCCCGTGATGATCCACGCGGAAGAAGAAGTGGAAGACATGGCAGCGATAGCCTCAGCGCTGGTCATCAATATCGGCACGATCAGCGCCCCTTGGGTAAGGGGAATGTTCAAGGCTTTTGCCAAAGCCAGAGCCAAAGGCGTGCCCGTGATCATCGATCCGGTCGGCGCGGGGGCGACTCCTTATCGGACACGCACAATTCGCGATCTGATCAGTGCCGATCAACCGACGATTATCCGGGGCAATGCCTCCGAAATTATGGCGCTTATCGACGATAAGCTGCAAACAAAGGGCGTCGACAGCACGGCGGGGTCGAATGAAGCGGTTCATGCGGCGCAAAGTATTAGTGAAAAACACAAATGCGTCATCTGCGTCAGCGGCGCTGTGGATTATATCGTTTTCGAAAACCGGACTGTGAAAGTGGCCAACGGCCATCCGATGATGACGAAAGTGACGGGATTGGGTTGCACGGCCACCGCGCTGTGCGGTGCGTTTGCCGCCGTGGAAAAAAATCCTTTGGTGGCGGCTGCTAAAGCGATGGCGGTGATGGGCATCGCCGGAGAAATGGCCGCTTCCCGATCGGCGGGTCCCGGCTCGCTGCAAATGCATTTTCTGGATATTCTCTATCGGCTGACGGAAGATGATATTACCCGGCATTTAAAAATAGAGGAGTAGTCATGCGTGGTATTTATCTGGTGACAGACCGCGGCCTGTGCCGCAATAGACCTTTGCCGGATATTATCCTGCAAGCGGTGCAGGGAGGCGCAGCTTATGTCCAGTTGCGGGAGAAAGACATTTCCACGCGTCTTTTCGTGGAAGAAGCGATAGCCGTCAAAAATATTTTACTTCCTTTTAATGTTCCCCTGATCATCAACGATCGAATCGATGTTGCTTTGGCCTGCGGCGCGGACGGCGTGCATATCGGCCAGGAAGACATGCCTTATTCGACAGCCCGTAAACTGATGGGGAAAAACGCCATCATCGGTCTGTCGGTTGAAACCTGGGAAGACGTCGAGGCAGCCCAAAGGCTGGATGTGGATTATATCGGCGTCAGCCCCGTGTTTGCCACGCCGACCAAGACGGACACTAAAGAGCCCTGGGGATTGGAGGGTCTTAAAAAAATAAAATCCTTCAGCCGCCATCCGTTGGTCGCCATCGGCGGGATCAATGAAATAAGCGCCCGGGCTGTCGTAGAGGCAGGCGCCGATTGCCTGGCGGTTGTCTCAGCAATCTGCGCAGCGGATAGCCCTGAGGTGGCAACACGTAAAATATTGAATCTCATTCAAATATTAAAGTAACTGAATCTATCTTTTTTTCTGTGACGAAACTCGAAAAAACGGGTAATAGCTCTTGACAAAACCCATCTGAGAAATTACGACTACGACAATAGTGTTTTTGTAATCCCGCTGTTGCGGGACGAGCGTCAATTCTCCGCAGCGAGCTCGCGATATAATGACGTTCATTTCATACCTCGACAGCTTGCTGCGAGGTGGTTGATTAAATCGAAATGTTCTCGTGTTTTAGAAATTTGACTTGGGAAGTTAAGAAGAGGTAGAAAAACGAATGCGTTTTAAAATACCCAAAAATCTAATCACCTATGCCGTTTTACTTTTCTACGTTTTCACGCCTATGCTTGACAGCGTGATATGCACCGACTGTGCAGGTCATGCTCCTTTTCAGGGCGAGACAACCATCAGCCACATGAAGACCTCTCATGTTGATGTGAGCTATTCCAAAAAAGACGAGAAACAATCAGGTTCCGCCACTGAGCAGGGTCATCAATTTTTCTGTTCGATCTGCGCCAATGTCCTCATGGGTACGGAAGCATCTTCTGTCAATCCGTCTATCATCATAGCGCAATGTGAGAACCCACGCGCCTTGCCTGCGATCTCCGAACTTCATTATTCCATCGATAAACCGCCTCAGAATCTCTTCGTATAAGTCATTTCTTTGCAGAGACATTTCAACCGGCTTTCTATTTAAATCCTGCTGAAATACCTGCATCTAATATTATTTTTTTATACGAGGTGAATTAATGCGACGTTTTGTGATTACGATGTTTTTAATGCTTTTTCTTGTTGCCCCGGCCTATCCGATGACTGTCGAAGAGGCTGTGCAGCATGCCCTTAAGCAAAACCCCGACCTCCAAGCTCTGAGGCTCGAAGAAGATATTGCCGTGGGCCAGCTTGAAAAAGCGCGGCTTCTTCTAATCAGTAACCCGACGATCGGAGGCAATATTTCCAATAAGGACAAACCGGAGGAGGAAGGCGGCGGCGCGTTTACCAACTATGGATTCAAACTCTCCCAGGAATTCGAGGTTGCAGGGCAAAGGGGCACAAGAATTCATGTGGCGGAAAAGGAGCTTGCCCGCGTGCAATCCGGAATCAAGGACAGAGAAAGGGGTTTGATTTCGGATACGAAAGATGCATTTACCAAAGTGTTGGCGTTAAAAAAGAAAAATGGACTGACCCGGGATATTGTTCAACTGAAAGAAGAGTTGTTGGGTTTAACAAAGATCAAATTTCAGGCAGGCGATATTTCCGGTCTTGATGTGAACCTCGCAGAAGTTGAGTTGAGCAAGGCCAAGCGAGACCTCCTCCTGAACGAGAGGGAATATCGGGAATCGCTTTTTACCTTACAGGGATTCCTTGGATTATCACCGGACCGGTCTTTTGCCCTCCAGGGCGATTTGCCTTCAGAAGCGCCGTCATTGCCTGATAGAGTGGCCCTTCAGGAAGCGGCCTATGTCCTGCGGCCGGACGTCAGGGCAACCGTATTTGAGGTGGAGAAAACCAAGGCCGCGCTAAAACTGGCAAAAAAGGAAATCATCCCGAACATAACGCTCTCCGGATTTTACGACCGCGACGAGCTTCGAAATGCCGTAGGGCTGGAGATATCCATTCCCATTCCCCTTTTTGACAGGAAGCAGGCGGAGAAGAAAGAAGCCTATGCAAAAGCTGAAGTGGCCAGGATAAAGTCCGCCGGACTGAAAAAAACGATAGAGCGCGAAGTCGAGCAGGCTTACAGTGATCTTGCCTCAGCTATTGAGGAGCTAACACTTTTCAAAAAAGAAATCATTGTAAAAGCCGCAGAGAACTTGAATCTCCTGAATCTGGCCTTCAAGGAGGGGAAGGTCGGCTTCTTCGAAGTGCGGCTTGCTCAGAGGGACACGATTGAGGCGCAGTTTGCCTATATTGAAGCGCAGACTCGAACACAGCTAGCGGTGAACGCGATAGAAAAGACCACAGGGAGAACATCGAAATGATAAAACGATATAGAAATATAGCGAAGCAGGGGTTGCTTGTTGCAATCTTCTTTCTTCTGGGAATGGCCATCCTGACCGTGGGATGTGGAAAAAAGGAAGCGCCGAAAGAGGGAAAAACGGCAGTGGCGGCGGAAAAGAAGGAATCCGGCCACAATGAAAAAATGGCAGAACACGGTGTTGTCACGCTGTCGCAGGAGATGCAGAAGTCTTCAGGAATAGAAGTCAAACCAGTGGCCAGGGAAGAAGCGGCAGTTCCCCTCACGGCTACGGCTGTTATTGAGATGAACATGGACAGAACCGCAAAAATCAGTCCGCGGGTAACGGGTAAGGCTGTAAAGATCATCGTATCGCAGGGTGACAGGGTGAAAGCCGGACAGGCGCTTGCCTATCTCGACAGTGTGGAACTCAATCAGATATGGGCTGACTATCGTAAGGCGCAAGGGAAAGTAGAACTGGCGCGCAGGAGCCTCCAGCGTGAGGAGACCCTGTTTCAGAAGAAGATATCCCCCGAAAAGGATGTGCTGAAGGCCAGGCAGGAGTTGGACGAGGCAGAGGCGGACATAAACTTTGCGCGTGAGCGTTTCCGTCTGGTTGGTGTTGATGTGACTCAGTTTGCCTCAAATAAAGGCAACGGCAACCATCCCCTTGTGCCGGTTGCATCACCGGTCGGTGGGAACGTGATAGAGAAGGCAGTTACCCAAGGTGAGGTTGTTAGTCCTGAAAAAACGCTTTTTTGGGTGGCGGATCTTTCGACGCTCTGGGTGGTTATCGATATTTATGAAAAAGATATGTCCCGCCTCAAGGTCGGCACAGGTGTGAAGGTGTCGGTCACAGCATTTCCGGATAAGGTATTCAAAGGGAAGATATCCTATATTGCCGATGTTGTGGATGAAAAAACAAGAACCGAAAAAGCACGGGTGACCATCGACAACGCAGGCGGTCTGCTTAAGCCCGGTATGTTTGCGTCCGTCCTTATGGAAGCAAGAAACGTTGTGGGCGAGCGGATCATCGCTGTTCCGGAAGAGGCCGTGCAGATAGACGGGAGAGCGCGCTTCGTCTTTGTTCGGGTCTCTCCCGATAAATTCAAGAGAAGAGATATCGAGACAGGAAGGTCACTTGGAAAAAGCCTGGAGGTTGCAGCAGGACTTAAGGAGGGCGAGGTGGTCGCAGTCAAGGGCGCATTTATTCTGAAATCGGAACTCAAAAAAGGTGAACTTGAGGGGGATGCACACTAATGCTGGAAAAAATAATTGCCTATACTTTGAAACAAAAAGGGATGGTTATCTTTCTGTCACTTTTAATCATTGCGGCAGGCGTCTATTCCTATTCAACATTGCCGATTGATGCTTTTCCGGATGTCACCAACATTCAGGTTGAAGTCGTCAGCCACGCCGACGGTCTGTCGGCCATAGAGATTGAGAGAAATGTCACCTATCCGATTGAGATGGCCATGCGCGGCTTGCCCGACCTTGAACAAATGCGTTCCGTCACAAAGTTCGGCCTCTCCATCGTAACCATAGTATTCAAAGATAATGTCGATATTTATTTTGCGCGACAGTTGGTATTTGAACGATTGGCGGAAGCAAGGGAAAAGGTCCCTAAAGGCGTCGAAGTTGCCATGGGACCAATTGGCACGGCCATGGGTGAAATCTATCAGTATACGCTTGAAGGGAAAATGCCGAAAGATTCCCTGCAAAAAATATCCTACCTGACCAACCTGAGAACAATGCAAGAGTGGATTATTACCCCGCAGTTAAAAAGTGTTGCCGGGGTGAATGAAATAAATTCTTACGGCGGATACTTCAAACAATACCAGGTGATTGTATCGCCTGCAAAATTAGTGAATTATGGCATATCGGTTGACGATGTGTATTTGGCCATTGGCAACAATAATCAAAACGTTGGCGGTAATGTTCTCGAACGAGGTACGGATCAATATATTGTTTGCGGCGTTGGCTTGATTAAGAATATCAGTGATATAGAAAATATCGTGCTGAAATCGCAAAAAGGAACACCAACATATGTAAGGGATGTTGCCGAAGTAAAGATTGGTGGGGCTGTGCGGATGGGTGCGGCGATGAAGGACGGCAAAGATGAAGCAGTCGGTGGAATTGTCATGATGATGCGCGGTGAAAACAGCCGTGACGTTGTCCGCCGGGTAGCCCAAAAAGTCACGGAAATTAATGAGAACAACATGCTTCCGGAGGGTGTCAAGATCGTTCCTTATTACGATAGAAGTGATATTGTAAACGCGAGTGTAGGCACGGTAAACAAAGCTCTGA
>JANYAF010000060.1 GCA_025355175.1 Deltaproteobacteria bacterium
TTTCGAGGCGGGAAGTTTTACCGTCTACTTTACTTAAGTTTTTCTATACGCACGGCGCAGGCTTTATATTCGGCTGTCTGCGTAATCGGATCATATACCGGATTGGTCAGCCAGTTGGCGCAGGCTTCGCGGAAATGGAAGGCCATCCAGACCAGTCCCTCCGGAACTTCTCTCGTCACACGGGCCTTCACGACCACCTCGCCCCGGCGGGATTTGACTGAAATTCTTTCTCCGTCGGCAATGTTTTTTTTCAGCGCGTCGGCCGCGGAGATATCCGCCGTTTCTTCACCCAGAATTTCGTTGATGCCTGCGCAACGCCCTGTCTGCGTCCTTGTATGATAATGATACAGGCGCCTGCCGGTGGAAAGCACCAGAGGATATTCCTTGTCTGGAACTTCCGCGGGCGGTATATAGTCAATGGCTTTGAGCATACCCAGACCGCGGGTGAATTTTCCATCTCTGTGCAAAGTCGGCGTGCCGGGATGATCGGGGGTGGGACATGGCCACTGAAGACCGTCATTTTCCAGCCGTGCATATTTGATTCCCGCCATGGAAGGCGCCAGTACTGACAATTCATTGTCCCATATTTCCTGAGCGCTGTTGGAAGTCCATTCGTGTCCCATCTTTTTCGCTAGTTCTTTGAATATCCACCAGTTGGGTTTGGCATCGCCCGGCGGCTGACTCACCGTGCGCACGCGGTTGACACGACGCTCGGAACTGGAGAAGGTTCCGTCATTTTCGCTCCAGGCGGCAGCCGGCAGGACAACATGAGCGAAGCGTGTTGTTTCCGTCTGGAAAATATCCTGGCATACCAGGAATTCCGCCGATTGCAGTTCATGTTCGACATGTTTAATATCAGGCTCTGTGTTGGCCAGATTCTCACCGAAAACATAAAAGGCTTTGACTTTTCCGGTGGTCAGATTTTTCATCATCGTCGGCATCATCATTCCCGGTTTATCGGGCAATGATTTGACGTTCCAGGCTTTTTCAAATTTCGCCCGGGCGTCCGCATTGGCCACCTGCTGATAGCCGGGGAAAACATTGGGCAGTGCGCCCATGTCGCAGGCACCCTGAACATTGTTCTGACCGCGTTGCGGATTAACGCCGCCGCATTCAACGCCGACATTGCCTAAGAGCATCTGGAGGTTGGCGCAGGACATAACGTTATTGACGCCGCAGATGTGTTCGGTAATACCCAGCGTGTACATCAGCATCGCCGGCTTGACAGAAGCCATCGTGCGCGCCAGTTCGCGAATGGTATCGGCGGGAATGCCGCTGATCTTGGCGGCTTTTTCCGGCGGATATTCCATCACCTTTTTCTTCAATTCCTCAAATCCCTCCGTGCAGGATTCCACATATTTTTTATCGTAAAGATTTTCAGTGATGAGCACATTCATCAAAGCATTGATCAGCGCCACGTCGGAGCCGACTTTAAGCTGAATGAACATATCCGCAAAATCAACCATATCTGTACGCCGCGGATCAATGACAATCAACTTGGCGCCGGCCAGAACCGCATCCTTAACAAAAGTTGCAGCGACCGGATGCGCTTCCGTTATATTAGTGCCAATAAGAATAATCATTTTAGCCTTCGCGTAATCGGCGAAAGAATTGGTCATTGCTCCCGAACCGAAGGAAGTCGCCAGACCGGCGACAGTGGGAGCGTGTCAGGTACGCGCGCAGTGATCGATATTGTTGGTACCGATTACCGCGCGGAAAAGTTTCTGCATTTGATAGGAATCTTCGTTAATACTGCGGGCGCAACTGACACCGGCAATGGCATCCGGCCCGTCTTTTTTAATAATCTCCTTAAATTTTGTAGCGACAAGATCAAGGGCCTCATCCCAGGAAGCCTCGCGGAATTCTCCATTCTTCTCGCGAATCAGTGGCGTTTTCAGACGTTCTTCGGAATAGATAAAATCGTAGGCGAAACGACCTTTAACGCACAGGCGACCCTGATTCGGCTGGGCATCTTCAACGGCCGTTACCTTGATAATCTTGCCGTCTTTCACATGCAGCAACTGCTGGCACCCGACACCGCAATAGGGACAGGTGGTGCGGATTTTCTGAGTTTCCCAGGGACGTCCCAGACCTTTGGCCTTCTTTTCCGTCAGCGCACCAACCGGACAGACTTCAACGCACTGGCCACAAAAAACGCATTCGCTGTCGTTATAAGGTCCATCGCCGCCGGTAACAACCTTGCTTTCCGATCCGCGATAACCAAGTGAGATGGCCCTGTTTACAACAAGCTCATTACAAGCCTGTACGCAGCGTCCGCAAAGGATGCAGCGGCTGAAATCGCGCACAATGAAAGGATTTTCGTCTTCGGTAGGATATTTTTGTTCGCTTTCTTCAAATCGTGGAGTGGTTATTTTATAGAAATAAGCTAAATCCTGAAGGCGGCAGTTGCCGTTTGCTTCACAGGTCATGCAATTATGTTTACCGCTGGAGAGCAGCAACTCAACATTAAGTTTTCTTGCCTGATGAACCAGTGTGCTATCCGTAAATACTTCCATTCCCTGTGAAACAGGTGTGGAACAGGCCGCCATGAGCGATCGTGCACCTTTAACCTCTACCAGACAAATCCGACAAGCACCGGTAGGTGTGGCCCCTTTCAAATAACAAAGCGTAGGAATTTCAATTCCACCATTGCGCGCCGCTTCCAGAATCATCTGATCTGGTTTTAAGGGCGTCTCTTTGCCGTTTAAAATAAATGTATTGCTCATATTTTTTCACCTTCAATTTAAAATAGATAGATGTCATATATGATATATGACAATTATGACATATTATGATTGAGATTCATACAACTTGACTGACAGTCTGTCAACAAAGAATCTG
>JANYAF010000100.1 GCA_025355175.1 Deltaproteobacteria bacterium
TTAATATTTCGAATGAACTACCCCGCAGCAAGCTACGGGGTATCAAAACCGAACAACTCGAGCTGCTGACTATGCAATTTGGCAATGAGAAAAGCATTACGGAATACGTGAAGAAGCAAGGACGGGAAAAGGAATATAAGAAATTGCATAGTCAGCAGCTCGAGTTGTTCGGTTTTGATACCCCGTAGCTTGCTGCGGGGTAGTTCATTCGAAATATTAAGCATTTGCTGTGGCATTGAAACCGTCGGAATGTTGGAAACCTGCTGTTGATTATTCAAATCGCGAGAAAAGCGACAGGGTTTGTTCTCCGGGATTGGTTGCCGTATGTGACCTCGTTCTGGAATTTTCCGGAAGTGCATTCAAGTCGGGATAAGAAGAAGCCATGAAACGCGGCTGGAAAGATTCATCCAGCCGCGAGCTCTGTGCCACTTATGGATTCATTGTATTACTGATCCGATTACACTATTGTTAAATTGGGTTATTTTTTATCCCTGATTTTCACATGGCATTCGCCGCATTTGCCTTTGATTTCCCCCAACTTGGTTTTTATGCCTTTAGTATCCCCTTTTGCCGCGGCAGCAGAGGCTTCTTTGGCGAGTACGGAAAGGGCGAGTGTGATTTCTTTGGCCAGAGGATTGGCCATCTTTTCACCATTCGTCTTGCTTTCAGCAGCTAACGCATCAGCTGCTTTAACGATGGCTGCAAAATTTTTCACTTCAAGATTCTTGTTCATGTCCGTCATTGCCGCCGCTCTCTTCTGCATCAGTATTTGGGCGGGTCGCAGCTCGGGTTTTTTGTCGTCGGCGGCAAATGCAGCAACGGTTATGGACAGGATCACTACTAACATCATTGCAAACATTTTTTTCATAAGCACACTCCTTTAATTTGTTGGTGAAATATTCATTTCTGAAACCAAAGCCTTGCACACAACTGAAGTCAAAGAACGCTTGATTCTCAAGGGGTGAGCGATGTCAAAGCGCTGGTTAAGAATGTCAGGAATCTATTCATCCACCCCCTGTGCTGGGAATTGCTCGTATTATTGCAAAATTCGATATTGATTGCAATGAAATTATTTAGCAGACTGCCAATATCGATGCATCGAGGATAGTGTATGGGCCTTTCTGCATCTTTTCATGCATGCGGAAAATCAAAATCAAAATCAATCTTTTGCCTGGCAGAACTGTATCATGAAAGAATTCTTCCCTTGCTCGGTACATCTGGTAGCGCAGGGATTTTTCCCGCTTTTTCCAATGCTTCGGTCAGGTTACTAATGCGCCGTTCCACCATCTCGCGGTAATAATGTGTCTTCGATTCTCACGTCCCCTTTTTCTATTTTTTATCCTCCAGCAGATCGATATGTCCCTTGCGCATGAAGATTTTCAGAATTTCAAACCAGGTGATGCTCACGATCCCGGCGATAAGGGCCAGACAGAAATCTATGGCGTGCATGGGGGCGAAGTGGAAAACCCGCGGCAGAAAGGGCATAAAGATCACAAGCATCAGGAATATAAGCGCTCCGCCCATGACCCAGGCCAGCGCGGGGTTGGGTTATTTGAAGGACGCGAAGACGGAACTCGTGACCAGCTCCGGTTAGTCAGGATGAGGCACAGATTGGAGATGATCAAGGTGACAAAGGCAATAGCCCGGGGCTCATCCGTGGCTTGACCCAGGTAGAGGGCAATCTTATAAACCAGGGCACCACAGTGAGGGCCACGATCCCCTGGACTACACTGATGGCCAGCGTGCGTTTACCGAACAGACGTTCCTTCGGATCGATGGGTTTGCGTTGCATGATCTCGGCTTCTTCCGCCTCGGCCTCGAACACCACGGAGCAGGCGAGGTCGATGATCAGTTCCAGAAACACGATGTGGATGGGCAGCAGGACCATCTCTTTCCAGCCCAGAAAGACCGGCAACAATGACATCCCGGCGGTCGGGATATGCAGGCCTTCTTCAGGTTGTCGAATCTCTTGCGTCCCAGTCTGACGGCGGAAACGATGGACGAGAAATTGTCATTGAGCAGCACCAGGGCGGATGCTTCACGGGCGACATCTGTGCCGTGCTCGCCCATGGCAATGCCGATATGCGCAGATTTCAGGGCGGGAGCGTCGTTTACACCGTCGCCGGTCATGGCCACAATCTGGCCCTCTGCCTTCAAAGTGTTCACCAGGATAAGCTTCTGCTCCGACACCACGCGCGCAAAGACGTTAACCTCTTTGATCCGCGCCTGAAGTGTGGTCGCGTCCATCTGTTCCAATTCTTTTCCGGTGATGACCTTGTCCGGATTCTTAAGCCCGATTTGCCGTGCAATGGTCTGCGCCGTGATGGGGTAGTCGCCCGTGATCATCACCACCTTGATGTCGGCGGAATAACACATACGAATAGCCTCCGGCACGGCCGGACGAATGGGATCCTCAAGGCCGATGAACTCAAAGGTAAAGTCATGCTGAATGGAAGGCCGGGGATTTTCTTCCCGGAAATAGGCCTTGGCGGCTTAATGCCTAACATTTAGAAAAGAAGGAGCTACAGATCATTATCTACAACCCTTTCTTATTATGGGCCACCACCATCTTGGAAGAGAATTATAAGGGTTTCCCGAAAAGCAGCTTCAGCATGTTGACGATCATCTTTTTCCTGCCGGCTCTTTCCATCAGGATGCTTAAATATAAAATCTCGGTGTTCATTGGCGGCACGGTCACCTTATCTTTCTTGATCAGCTTGGCGGCTTTGGGCTTACACGTGTTTATGCAAAGGCCGCACCCGATGCACCGTTCCGAATCCACCCGGAAGGTTTTGCCGTCCACGATCATCGCGTCCATCTGACAGCGCTTTACACAAACGCCGCATCCTGTGCAGGAAGCCGCGTCGACGCGGGCATAATAATTTGTGGCAAAAAACCGGGCGGGCCGGGATTGCTTTTTGGCGGTGGTCAAAACCCCGCAGCAGCAGCCGCAGCAGATACAGATGCAGTTGGGCTTTTTGGAATTCCCGGGTTGCAGCACCATCCCTTTTTCTTCGGCCATCTCCAGAATGCGCAGGCACTCCTCTTTGGAGATCTGTCTGGCTCTGTTGCGCGCCGCGTAGCTGGTTGAGCCGATAAGCAGGCAGACTTCATAATGATCCGTTTGTGTGCAGGGTTTTCCCATGAGGGCCTCGCCTTGCTTGCAGACGCAGTTGGCCACATGGAGTGTTTCTTTGGTATGCGTGATGAAGTGACGCATGTTGTCATACGTATTGACAATGTATTCCGGAACAATCGCCTTCAGATGCGGACTGGTTCTCAACTGGGGCAGGGAGGAGCGGAAGAATTCCTCGCCGAAAGCTTCGTCAAAATACTGATGGATCATTTCCACCAGTTTGTGGGTGAGATCATCCACGTGATATTCAAACATGCCGATGGCCAGCATGGCAATGCTATAGTGTGGTGGTCCGGTTCTGCCGGAGCGGCTGATGACGCCTTTCATAAACATTTCATTCAGCATCGCGGATAGATCATCATGGGACAATTCGATATTAAATTTATTTTTGAGCCTTTTGCGGATGGGAAAAATAGGGATGGAACGCAGCGTCAGGCACAAAGCGATTTTCGCCTGAAGCGGCGTGAAAAAATATTTCAGAATATGAATTTCAACGCCGCTTTCTGTCGCGGGATATCCAATCGGATACTGGTCTAATTGAATCTGAAGCTGCCTGTATATTGGGTCGTCTGTCATTAAATATTTTTTCTCCCCGTGGCTGGACTGTCCGGACCATGGCCCATTTTTGAAATTAAAACTATCGGAAAGCAAGCCACTTGTCCATCATCATTTCAGCTTCTTTTTTGTCCACTACGGATACCTTTCTTCTCATCATTGACATACAGCATTGTTCTTCGTATACTCGCGTCCACAGAAGCAATATATCAAAGAGCAGGCGGAGCAGATGAAATCATTGCACGAAAGCAAACCGAAAAGGAGAAGATATGGCGGACAAATTCGTCAATAGACGGGATATAAAATTTTTTCTCGATGAGGTGTTCTCTGTGGAGTCGCTCCTTAAGGATTTCTGGTATGCCGATGGTAGCCTAGAGAAAAGCGTTGGTGCAAAATGATGAAAGAGGCAGAGTATGCAAAATTGCAGGTTGGTGTCTATATCGTTCAAAAAGGGTTGTTCAGCTATGTTAATACAAGTCTGTCTCGCATCTTGGGTTATGAAACCCCCGAGCAGTTGATTGGGAAATCCATCTGGGATATCATTCATCCGGATGACCGAAAGCTGGTCAAACTGGAAATACGGGAAGAAGAAGCTCAGCCGGTTTCAGATCGGTGCATCATCCGTGTTTTCAAGAATGACGAAACAATTCTCTGGGTGCATATGGGCGGCGGTAATACGATCTATCAGGGCAGGCCGGCAAATAAAGGCTATGTGATCGACATAACGCCATTTAAAAAAGCTGAAAAATATCTCAAATATCATCTGATGAATTCCAAAAGTATTATCGAACAAATTGAAGACGGTGTAAGCGAAGTGGATCTGCGAGGAAATGGAACTTTCGGTAACCTGGCCAACAGAAAAATGCTGGGAATTGATGACGAAAATGTTGAGGCTTTGGGTAGAAATTATCGATCTTACATGGATGGAGAGACGGCAAAATATGTTTCTCGTGCGTATAGTGAAATTTACAGGACGGGCGTTTTGGGTAAGAATATTGTCTATGACATCATCAGAAAAGATGGCACTCGCAGGACAGTCGAGGCTTCCGTATCCTTGATTCAGGATGAAGAGGGTGAAATTACAGGATTTCGATCTGTAAACCGGGATATTACCGAACGCCGGAAAGCGGAAAAAGAATTGGACGAACATCGTTTCCGGCTGGAGGCTATCTTCCGGAGCGTAAAAGATGCGATCATTACATTAGATTCGGAATTGAGGGTCATGCTGGCAAACGATGAAATAGAAAATATTTGCGGTGTTGCTGCTAAAGAAGTCACCGGGATGACGTTTTCCCAATCCTTAAACCAATGCAGTAAGTCCTGCTGTGAAGTCATCAGGCAAACCCTTGAAAAGGGTCTGACGATCCGGGAATACCAGATCGAATGCGGTCGGGCACAACACCGCCAGCAACTGGTCAGTTTGACAAGTTCACCCCTGATGGATGCAGAAGGCAAATTTACGGGTGCCATGCTGGTCATCAGAGATATCACCCTCCTGCGTGATTTGGAAAGGGAATTGCGAGAGCGGCATCAGTTTCAAAATATGATTGGCAAAAGTAAAAAAATGCAGGATGTTTACCGGCTTCTGGAAGATCTGGCCAATCTGGAGACAACGGTTTTGATCACCGGAGAGAGCGGCACGGGGAAGGAACTTGTTGCCAAGGCAATACATTATAGCGGACAGCGGTCCTTCAGTCCTTTCATCGCGGTGAATTGTTCTGCCTTGACGGAGAGTCTTCTGGAGAGCGAACTTTTCGGCCATGTCAAAGGTGCTTTCACAGGGGCGATCCATGACAAACAGGGGCGCTTCCAATTAGCGCACGGTGGAACGATCCTTTTGGATGAGATCGGCGATATTTCCCCACTGATCCAGTTGAAGCTTTTACGGGTGCTTCAGGAAAAGGTTTTTGAACGGGTTGGGGAATCGGTTTCGCAGAAGGTGGATGTCAGGGTCATTGCTTGTACCAATAAAGACCTAAAGGAGAAAGTAAGAAGGGGCGAGTTTCGGGAAGACCTGTATTACCGTCTTAAAGTTGTTGAGGTGCCATTGCCGCCTCTTCGTGATCGGCTAGAGGATTTACCACTTTTAGTTAATCATTTCCGCCACATGTTTAACGAGCGATTCAAAAAAGAAATCGACGGGTTATCCAATGAAGTGCTCAACAAATTCATGTCTTATGCCTGGCCTGGGAATGTCAGGGAATTGGAGCATGTAATAGAACATGCCTTCGTGCTTTGCCATGGCCGGGTAATTACACTTGAGCATATACCGCCGGAAGTCAAAGATTGTGAGAGCTTAGATAAGATCATGCGACCAAAAAACTACGAGAAGGATAAAGTCAGCTCCCAAGAAATCATTAAAGCATTAAGCGAAACCGGAGGAAACAAGGCTAAGGCTGCTCGCCTTCTTGGAATTAGCCGTCCTACCCTTTACCGCAAAAATAAATAAGTCACATTGTCTGTCGTGTTAAATTTGTAATATTTTACATAAGTGTAATGTTACAAAAATGTAAAATATTACAAATCAGATCATCAACTTTTTCTGTCAACTTTATAAAATATTAATATTACACATTATAATTCTATTCATGCGCAATGCTTCTGTGGCATGATTCGTGTTATCTAACTTTACACATCGTCAGAGAAAAAGACATTCATGTAGGTGGTTTAAAACCATGGGGTAATAGGCTTGCACGCAAGAAAAGGGGAGATTAATTTCATCTTTAAGGAAAACAATAAAAAGGAGGGTTTGAAAATGAAGTATCTGCGAGTGCTGTTTTGTTTGGTTACAGCTGTTTTTGCCATTTCCTGGACGGATAGTAGTAAGGCCGAAGAAATTGTCGTCGGCTTTAGCGGGCCTCTGAGTGGTCCCGCTGCTGAATACGGTCAGGATTGTGCAAACGGCATCGATATGGCGGTTAAGGAAATCAATGCTGCGGGCGGTGTTACCGTCAAAGGTCAGCAATATACATTCAGACTGGAAAAACTTGATGACCGGGTTGATCCAACCCAGGCGAAAAACAACGCGCTGCGTTTCGTCAATCAACAAAAGGCCATCGCCGTTTTCAATCCCATCGCTACGACCATCGCACCCATCATGTCGATCCCCGAACAAAATTTCATTATCGCCGCCTACTCTAGTGTACATATGATCAATCAGAAGGGGCATCCGATGGTCATCAACCCTGTCCCGAGCTTTGCCAACTACGCCCAGCAAATGGCCAGCATTGCCTGGGACCGTGGTTGGCGCAATGCCGGAATGGTTGTTACCCTGGGCCCCTATGGTGACGCATGGAGATCGGTTTTCAGACAGACCTGGGTCGGCAAAGGAGGGCAGGTGGTTGCTGATTTTCCCGCCAATTTATATACGGAAACGGATTATTCGGCTCAGCTGACCGCAGCTTTGGCTAAGAAGCCCGAGTTTCTGCTGGTCGGAGGTCCTTCGGCTACCACGGCGCTCCTGATTGAACAGGCGAGGGGCATGGGCTACAAAGGAGGGCTCATTCTGATTGACCAGGCCAAACCGGATTATATTGCTAAAATGCTCAAAAACATGAATCTTTTGGAAGGAATGATCAGTACGGTGAGTATCGGCGATGTGACCCTGCCGGCAATGCCCGGTTTCAAACAAAAATATGTTGCAGCTTATAAAAGAGACGTAACGTCGGAATGCACGATCAATTATGCCATGATGTATATGATCGCCCGTTCGATTGGCGTGTCGAATTCACTGGACCCCCGGGTCGTACGCAGCAATATCGGCAAGGTATTGCCGTTCCTTGGTGACAAGTATCCCGGCGAATATTACAATATTGAAGAAAATGGCGTGATCAACCAGGCCATCACCATGCAGTATGTTAAAAATGGAAAATTCAGCAAGCCTGATTACGTTATTACCTTTCCGCAAACCAAGATGGAATATGAAAAGATCCTGAAGCTCAGCAAGATAACGGATAAATCACATGTTCGCTGGGTGCCGATGAAATTCTAAACCGGCAAGGATGATTGGCATGAATGCTGGTTAAGATCAACTGATCAAAAGTCAATCCCCGTTCTCCATGGCAGAGAACGGGGTGAAGACCTCTTCATAATACACTCAATGCCCCTTCGGCATGGTTCGCGTTGTTTTGCTCAAAACAGGATCAGGGGAAAAAACAATCATACAGGTGGTTTAAAATCATGGAGCCTTGGCTTTGTTCAATTCGGCCGGAAAATTTTACTGAAGAAGTTATTTTAGAAAAAAAACCAGTTCTGTTGGTGTGTATGGCACATGACGATGGTTTTTCCAAGCAGTTAAAGGTTTTGAAGGCTGTAGCGGAAAGATATGAAAAAGAATTAAAAGTAGGCTTATTGGCGCAGGACTCAATGGAAACATTCAAAAATAGGCTGCAAATCATCGGAACTCCCACTTTTTTATTGATGAGGGGAGGCAAAGAAATAAACCGTATTTTAGGAGTTAGCGACCAGGAAGCATTAACAAACTTGATTTATCAACATCTATCAGTTTATAACTCAGAAAATGTGAAGACTTAAACAAAATGATTTTCTGATCATTTTGGATGATTAAAAACTATTTGAAAGGAAGAGGGCCGTTATGAAATCAGAGGATGTAAAGAAGATAGCGATGGTGGGGGCAGGCGATATGGGGCACGGGATTGCAGCCTGTTGTCTGCTGGGAGGCTATTCGGTGGTTCTGCGCGACATCGACCAGAAGTTTGTTGACAAAGGCATGGCCGGTATTAAAGCGAGTTTTGACAAATTCAAGGAAAAAGGTAAATTGACCCCGGAAGCATATGCTGATGCCCTGGCGCGGCTTACCCCGATGGTTGATCTACAGACAGCAGTGAAGGATGCTGATTTTGTCATTGAAGCCGTTCCGGAAAAACTCGAGCTCAAAAAAAGTGTATTTGCCGATCTCGATAAATTCTCTCCCCGGCACGCGATTCTGGCTTCGAACACGTCCAACATCAGCATAACCGAGATTGCTTCCGCCACAAGCCGGCCCGATAAGGTCATTGGCTATCATTTTTTCAATCCTGCTATTCTGATGAAACTGGTTGAAGTCATTAAAGGCAATAAATCCTCCGATGAATCGATTGCCATCGGCTATGAGATTGCCAAGAAGATCAAAAAAGTTCCGGTCATTGTCAAGAAAGACTCCCCAGGATTTATTTATAACCGTGTCAACCAAACCAGCGGCGTTTTCCTTTCTAAGATCCTGGAAGCCGGTCATCCCACACCGGAAGAATTCGACGCGGCTTTAAAACCGGTCATGCCCATGACGCCCTTCGAACTTACCGACTATGTTGGAATTGACATCGCTGTTCATGGCCTCGAATATTTCGCCAAAGTGCTTTCTGCTGATTACAAACCCTCGGATGCCCTGATGGCCTATTTGAAATCGGGAAATCTCGGCAAAAAAACCGGCAAAGGTTTCTATGATTGGTCGCAGGGGCGTCCCAAAATCGACTTGTCCAAGGCGACTAAAGAATATGATCTCAATCACCTCGTTGCTCTGCAGGTGAATGAAGCGACGAAAATTCTGGAGGAAGGTATCGCGGATGACCCCAAGGAAGTCGATCTGGCTATGGCTAACGGTGGCGGTTCTCCCTTCGGTCCCTTTGTGCTGGCTCAAAGCATCGGTTATGAGGTGCTTTTGGCAAAACTCGAAGATATTCATAATAAATTCCCTCTGGATATCTTTAAACCAACAAAGACAATGGCAGCGGGAAATATTAAAGTCTGATTTAATGATTTCTAACGGGAGAAATTGAAGGCGTACAAAGCTCCAAAAGGTTGATATCAATAAATGGAATCACAATGGCAGTGGATTAGGTGTTGCAATCATTCCTGCGATGCTAGGCGCTGTCATGAAATTGAACAGGCGGTAAAGCAAAAACGATACGGCATCGAACCGTTTGAGGCTTCTCCAAAAATGGAGAAGCCTCTGCCAAATCGCTCTCCTAAGAAACACGAATGGGTCATTGTGACGTGTGCCCTTTAGGGTAGCGGAGTGAAGTAATCTCATGAAGTTAGATTGCCACCCCCTGGTCAGGGGGCGCGCGGCTCCTGTATCTCCTGCCCTGATAACCGAAAGGTTACACGAGGGTGCGCGTTGCAATGACAGCATGTGTTTCTTTCATCAATAATACCGAGATCCGTTGCTCGTGATGTGGTCATGGCACTGGGAAGTCGAATTCCGGAGAAGTCTGCCTCTGACTAGGGCGGGGAAAATTGCTTACACCGATTTCGAAAAGGAAGAAATCCAGAAACTCCGTAAAGAAGGAAAATAAATAAATGAAACATCTTAAAGAATTTCAACGGGCTGTCAGCAGTTCTTTTGAGTATGCCCGGCAGTTGAAAAGAGATTCAGAGAAAAAAATTGTGGGATATGTGTGTTCCTATGTGCCGGAGGAAATCATCCTGGCAGCAGGCGCGCATCCTCTACGGCTTTTCGGTACAAAGGAAAATATCAGCCTTGCTGATTCGCATCTCCAGTCCTATTGTTGCTCCCTTGTGCGGTGTATTTTGGAAGAAGGCCTGTCCGGAAGATCTGATCTGCTGGATGGCATGGTTTTTCCGCATACCTGCGACTCTATCCAAAGGCTTTCCGATATCTGGCGCATGAATATTTCTTTCGGATTCCATCTGGACATCATTTTACCCGTCAAGCTCGATACGGAAAGCGCCAGGGGCTACATGATCGACGTCCTCGCGAAGTTCCGGAAGGATGTGGGCGGCGCGCTGAATGTGAATGTAACCGATGCAGCCCTGCAAAAAGCGATTACGACCATGAATGTCATTCGGCAATCGATACGGAGCCTCTATGAAATGCGCAGCCTCAATCCCCGCCTGATGTCGGGCGAGGATTTATATACGCTGGTTCGTGCATCCATGATTATGGATCGGGACCGCATGGCCGAACTGCTTTTAGAAACCATTGCAGAGCTGCAAGCCAAGGCGG
>JANYAF010000106.1 GCA_025355175.1 Deltaproteobacteria bacterium
TGATGCGAGGCCAAGTAAAGATCCGTGCTTTTTTTAAACAGCACGCCTAAAAAAGGAATATTGCTCGACTTCAGGCTTTTGATATTGAAATCGGGGTCGGCCTGAAGCGCCCGTATCCAGTTGATCAACTCTCTGGTGGCCGGTTTTTTCTCCACGCCGCGCACCTCCCGCAGGCGATAGAACGCGTCCATACAGGCGGCGGTCAGGTCTTTATTCAAATCCGGGAAGTGCACATTGATGATCTTGCGCATCATATCGTGGTCGGGAAACGCAATATGGTGGAAATTGCAGCGCCCCAGAAAAGGATCGGACAAATCTTTTTTCGCGTTGGAGGTAATGACAATCACGGGCCGGTTTTTCGTCTTGATCGTCCGGTCGATTTCCATAATGTCAAACTGCATCTGATCGAGAATATCGAGCATGTCGTCCTGAAAATCCGTGTCGGCCTTGTCGATCTCATCGATAAGCAACACCACTTTCTTGTCCGCCGTGAACGCCTGGCCTATTTTGCCCATCTTGATATACTCTTCGATATTGCTCACATTTCGGCCGGAATCGGCAAAGCGGCTGTCATTCAGACGGGTGAGGGTATCGTACTGATACAGGGCGTCGATCAGTTTCATGCTGGATTTGACATTTAAGATAATAAGCGGCATGCGAAGTGATTCGGCGATGGCGTGTGCCAGCATGGTTTTACCAGTACCCGGTTCGCCTTTCAGCAGGAGCGGCATTTCCAGCGCCATCGAAATATTCACAATTTTAGCCAATTCATCATCAAGAACATAACGCGCTGCCCCGCCGAATTTGGCGGGACGATTTTCAGAGGTCGTCATCAAATTTACTCCTTCAATATTTTTTAACACCGTCAAACATTTCTATTCCATTCAATATAATGCCCCGGAGTGTTTCGTCAATCCGAGAAATAGTCACCCGGACACACGTGATCTCGCGCCCCCTCATGGGTGGTTTGGTTATACACCGGATAGGCTGATTTTTCCTGCAATCAGTCATAGCATGCTTTGGAAAAAAAATTAAGCACAACAAATTATTAAAAAATAACGCTTGACTATTGTGGATAATTACCCTAGGGTGCGTTCAACTTCGCGGGTCATACAGGAAAAAAGCGAAGGAATAAGTTGAATGGTGTCATTATAAAGCGCAAGGTCGGCCGCCTTTAGTACTTTTGAATTTGGCGGCCTTTTTGTTTCTGCCACAGTGATAATTCGACTTAGGAAATTTTGAGAAAGGAGGATTAGTACTATGTCAGAAGGTAAAGTAAAGTGGTTCAACGAACGCAAAGGCTTCGGCTTCATCGAACAAGAGGGCGGCACGGATATTTTCGTGCACTTCAGTGCCATCCAGTCCAGCGGCTTCAAGACGCTGAATGAAGGACAGCAGGTCAGTTTCGACGTTGTCCAGGGCAAAAAAGGCCTGGAAGCGGAAAACGTCAGAGCGGCATAACCGTTCATTAAAACCAAAGAAAAGCGCTCCGGAGACTCTGTATCCCGGAGCGCTTTTTATTGGTGAAAGCATTCCCAACCCTTAATCCCGCTTAAGCGGGACGAGCGTTAATTCTCCGCAGCGAGCTCGCGAGGTGGTTGATTATTTCTTGACAAAAACAGAATATTTGCGTTAGTGCTGACTAATTTTTTTGACTGCCAATCCTACTGTGGTTTCCCTATCAACGACTTAAAATAACAGGGGGTTAAATTGTATTTCTCGGACGAAACACAAAAGACTTCTCAAAAGCTAACCGAAAAATGGCAAGATGAGGTTCAAAAGGCGCTGAAAAGCAATCCCGACCAGAAAGAACGCTTTGCGACCGTTTCCGATCTGGATATTAAAAGGCTTTATACACCCGAAGATTTAAAGGACATGGATTTTGCTCGCGATATCAGCGCGCCGGGCGAATTCCCCTATCTGCGTGGCAACCAGGTCACCGGCTATCGCGGACAGCCCTGGACATTCCGCATGTTTTCCGGCATGGGCAGCGCTCAGGACACCAACGCCCGCTGGCAAATGCTTTTACGCGAGGGACAGACGGGCCTCAGCACCGCCTTCGATTTTCCAACACTCATGGGCTATGATAGCGACTCGCCCAGATCCCTGGGTGAAGTGGGCAAGTGCGGCGTGGCCATTGACACGCTGGAGGATTTTCTGACGCTGATCGACGGCATTCCGCTGGATCAGGTAACCACCTCCATGACGATCAATCCCCCGGCCACTGTCTTGTGGGCCATGTATTGCGCTGCGGCCGACATCAAAGGTGTGCCGCTTAACAAAATCGGCGGCACGATTCAAAATGATATGCTCAAAGAATTCATCGCGCAAAAGACGTTCATGTGCCCGCCGGAACCCTCCGTTAAACTTATCAGCGACACGGTGGAGTTCGGCGCCAAATACGTTCCCCGCTGGAACACAATCAGCATCAGCGGCTATCACATCCGCGAAGCGGGTGCCACCGCGGTGCAGGAACTGGCCTTCACGCTGCGCGACGGCATTGAATACGTTGAAGATGTCATCCGCCGCAAAAAAATGGACGTGGATGATTTTGCGCCGCGCCTGTCTTTCTTCTTCAATTCGCATATCGATTTATTTGAAGAAGTCTGCAAGCTCCGCGCCGCGCGCCGCATCTGGGCCAAAGTGATGCGCGACCGCTTCGGTGCAAAGAATCCCCGTTCGCTTTGGATGCGCTTTCACGTTCAAACCGCCGGTTGTTCGCTGACCGCACAGCAGCCTTACAACAACATCATCCGCACCACAGTGGAAGCGCTGGCCGCCGTTTTGGGCGGAACGCAGTCCCTGCATACCAATTCCTTAGATGAAGTTCTTTGTCTGCCGTCCGAACACGCCGTGGAAGTTGCTTTGCGCACCCAGCAGATTCTGGCGGAAGAAACGGGCGTGATCAACACCATTGATCCGCTGGCCGGTTCCTACTTTGTCGAATCCCTCACCAATGAAATCGAGGAAAAAACATTTGAATACATCGAAAAAATCGATGCCATGGGCGGCATGATCGCCGCCATTGAACAAGGCTTCCCCCAGATGGAAATCGCGGACGCGGCCTATAAATTCCAGCGGCAGATTGAAACCAAAGAAAAAATCATGGTCGGTGTCAATAAGTATGTTACGGAAGCGCAGCACGCGGTGCCGTTGGTGGAGATCGATGAAAAAATGGGCGAAGAACAGATCAAAAGGGTTCAGGGTGCCCGCCGCAAACGCGACAACCGAGCCGTGAATCAATCGCTTGCCGATATTCGCGCAGCTTGCAAAGCCGGCGCAAACGTGATGCCGTATTGCATCGAGGCGGTCAAAAACTTGGCGACCCAGCAGGAGATCTGCGACGTTTACCGCGACGTTTACGGGGAGTATCGGGACCCAGGACTATACTAAAGGAGATATTGATGTCGGCAAGAAAAATTCGAGTGATGGTGGCTAAACCTGGCCTGGACGGTCATGACCGGGGCGCGCGCATACTGGCTCGCTGCTTCCGCGACGCCGGCTTTGAAGTTATATACACCGGCTGCCACCAGACCCCGGAACAAGTCGCCGCGGCGGCCATTCAGGAAGATGTAGACCTCGTAGGCTTAAGCTGCCTGTCGGGCGCGCATCGCGTTTTGTTTCCGCGCGTCGTGGAATTGCTCAAGGGAAAGAACGCTTCCGACATCACCGTCATCGGCGGCGGCATTATCCCCAAGCAGGATTTTCCGATGTTGTATGATGCCGGTATCAAGGCGATCTTCACACCCGGCGCATCGCTAGACTCCATTGTGGACTGGATTCGCACCAATATCCAAACCAGAGCCTAATCAAAATTCCGGCAATAATGACTTATGGAAACCACTAAAAAAATATGCGCAGGCGATGTCCGATCGGCCTCGCGCCTGATCCGGGATCTGGAAGATAAATTACCCCAAGCGCGTCCGCGCCTTAAACAACTTTTTCCGTACACAGGCAAATCGTTTATCATCGGCATCACCGGCGCCCCCGGCGCGGGCAAAAGCACGCTGACCAACGCACTCATCGGTGAATTCCGCAAACTTAACAAAACCGTCGGCGTCCTGGCGGTTGACCCGACCAGTCCTTTTTCCGGCGGCGCGATCCTGGGTGACCGCGTGCGCATGCGGCAGCACACGGAAGATGAAGGCGTGTTCATCCGATCGCTCGCCACGCGCGGCGCTTTGGGCGGACTCTCGCAGGCCGCAGGCGACGCCATCCACGTCATGGAAGCGATGGGCAAGGATATCGTCATTGTCGAAACCGTCGGCATCGGCCAGCAGGAACTCGATATTATTCACCATGCGCACAGCGTGATCGTCGTGCTGGTGCCCGGCATGGGCGATGAAATTCAGACCATGAAAGCCGGCATTATGGAAATCGCCGATGTTTTCGCCATCAACAAAGCCGACCGTCCCGGCGCAAAGCAACTGCAAACGGAATTAGCCGCCATGCTCAATACCTCGCCGCTGACACCTGACACCTGGCGGCCACCCATCGTCAGCATCGGCAATCTGTATGAACCAGCGGGCTTTGCCGAAAAGACGGCGGAGCTCATGCAAAAAATATCGGATCACCACGGACATCTGCTGATCAGCGGGCAACTGGCCTTACGCATGGAACGCAAGGCGCTGATGGAAATCAACGATGCGCTGCGCGCCTGCATTCTGGAACCTATCTTGAATCAACTCATCGAAAGCGGCGAGTTGAAAAGTATCGCCCAAAAAGTAAATAATCGGGAAGCGGATCCCTATACCGAGGCGGAAGCTATCGCGCGTCGCTTCCTCAAATCAGGAGAAATACTATGACATCGACAGGCAAAAAAAACGTATCGCCGGAAAATCCGGCGAAGACAAAAGCAACCGCCGCAAAGAAAACCACAACTATCCCCCAACCCGCAACCCGCGGTCTGGTCATCGTGATTACCGGTAACGGCAAAGGCAAGACCACCGCCGCGTTTGGTCAGGCGCTGCGCGCCGTCGGCCAGGGCTACAAAGTTTTTATCAGTCAGTTTATGAAGGGACGGGACTACGGCGAGTTTGTGGCCGCCGAAAAATATCTGCCGCGTCTGACGATTCGCCGTTCGGGCCTCGACAGCTTTGTCATGCGCGACAACCCGGCGCCGGTGGATATTACACTAGCCCGGCAGGGCTTTGATCTAGTCAAAAAAGCCATCGCCTCAGGCAAATATGATATGATTATCCTCGATGAAATTAATGTGGCGGTCAATTTCAAGTTAATTCCTCTGGAAGATGTTATCGATATGATCAAAAACAAACCGCCCGCGCTCGACCTGATTCTCACGGGCCGCTACGCCGCCAAAGCCATCATCAAACTGGCCGACACGGTCAGCGACGTTAAAGAAATCAAGCACCATTATGCCGCCGGCGTCAAAGACCGCGCGGGCATTGAGTATTAAACAAGCAAAATCCTGGCCCTGTCTTTTTTACTTCCGGTGGATGTAACGACGTGTCATAATCCTCAAAACATCGTCGATTATTTCGGCGGCATGCGTAACGCGCCGTCCAAGCGAATACAACAGCCGTTGAGCATCGGATTTTCAATAATATGAAGAACCATCCGGGCAAATTCCTCAGGCTTGCCCAGCCGCCTCGGGAAAGGCACTCCCCGGGCCATGTCTTCTTTAACAGCGGGCGACAAACCGGCCATGAGCGGCGTTTCAAACAGTCCCGGCGCAATCGTGGCCACCCGAATACCATAGTCGGCGCATTCCCGGGCAATGGGCAGCGTCATGCCTACAATGCCGCCTTTAGACGCGGCATAAGCCGCCTGACCGATCTGCCCGTCAAAGGCGGCGATAGATGACGTATTCACAATCACCCCCTTTTCGCCCTCACTGTTGGGAATATTATTTACCATCTGCTCAACAGCCAGGCGAATCACATTCATCGTCCCCACAAGATTTATCTGGATAACTTTATTAAATAATGACAGCGGCAGAGGACCCTTCTTACCCATCACTTTGCCGGCGTCCGGCACGCCCGCACAATTGACCGCAACATTAATTTTGCCAAATTGATCAACAGCTTTTTTGATCGCCTCGCGGATGGATTCCTCGCTGGTGACATCGGCATGGGCAAAAATGACATTGTCTCTTGCTGCATCAGCCAGTTGTTTACCTTTTGCCGCATCCATATCAATGACGACAACCTTCGCTCCCTTGCCGGCTAATTCCAGCACCGTGGCTTCCCCTAGTCCCGATGCCCCGCCGGTGACCAGAGCGACAACTTCCTTGCTATTCATATTTCCTCCCCTTTTACTGATGATATAGAAGCACTTAATAATAGAATTTTCTTAACATAAGAGAAAAGACCTGACAACAAAATATGCGGAAGATTTAATGCAGAAAATTGTAATCCGGTCAGGCCAGAAATGCGTAAGCGACAAATTGTCCGTCGTGGCTTAGGCTGACGTCAATGTCCGTCTTGATGCCATTGAGATATACGGCCGGCGGCTGAAGTTCTCCGTCTTTTTTTCGGTCTCGGAGAATTTTAATCTGGCTTTGATCACGCCGTAAGAAGGATGACAGTGCATGGGCCAGGCATGATCGTGCGAAAACGGAGGGATCCCTGTCTTTTTGATCATGCCCTGCGGGCAACACGTCAACGCGCCAGATCACCTTGTCCAAAATATCGAAACAGTCGGCGGCAAGGCAATGAACATAAGACAAAGAGGAAAAAAGAAAAAAAGGGATGCTCTTTTTTTCTGAAATCGCAACATCGCCTGCAGCAAATACCGTGGGCGTCTGAGCCTCGAGTGGCGCTTCGGAAAACTTGCTGCTCTGATGTTCGACGGCCAATGAGGGATGGCGGAAATGCACAGTCCAGCGGCGCGGCAAAAAAGCCGCACCGCTGGACTGCTTCAGAATAACTTTATAAGCGGCTTCCTTGCAGGCCCAGATAGACCACAGCGTCGCATCCGGATTATCGGAACAGAGGATCTGTTCAATTTCAGTATCGGTGAGGATTCTCTTCAGATAGCGCGAATTCGTGCTTTTTTGCCGGTTCTCCGGACTGATCAAATCCACAACATCGTTCCCGATGTAAGGCAAAATACTTCTCCTCCATGTCCACGAGCCGCCCAATAATCTGCGCCGCATATTCCCGTTGTGCGCGAAGTCCCTCCTGCGCCACAGGCGTCGGTTTAAACACCTCCATCTGCGCGTAAAACTTGTCCCCCCAGGCGGGAACCAGGCTATGGCGGCGCTGCTTGTCGCCGCGTAAGTAAAGACACATCACCTTGCAATTATCCACATCCTGAATAAACCGGCCTACGCCATAGGAAAAATTATCTTTATCCACGCGGCCGGTGCGCGATCGGCCCCCTTCCGGGAAAATCATGATGGTATGCCGATGGCGCAACAGATAAATGCATTTGTCAAGCACTTCCTTCATTTTCTGACGTGAACCGCCTCGATCGACGGGAACGCACTTGGACAGGTAACATAAAACCGCGAGAAAGATGTTGCTTTGAAAATTGCTTCTCTCCGGCAAATTCCACGAGAGCTGCTTATAACGGGTGATATGCCGGACCATGCTGAACGAAGCATAGCTCAACAGGAAGGAATCTATCATGGTCAAATGATTGGCGCATATAATCCAAGGCCCTTTGTGTCCGGCAAATTCCGCGGCACACTGCCGGCGGAGTTCCCGCAAATTCCTTATCCGGTAAAACAGAATGCGTGCGATAAAAAAGTAAAACGGTGCAATCAGAAAAATGGCCAACCGACCTAAAATGTTCTGCAACTGCAGAAAAAACCTGGACGTTGCATCCATAAAATATTTACCCGAGTTTTTGTTTGACGATTCTTACCGCATCGCCGATCGTGCGAATTTTATCCGCCTCATCATCATCGACACTGATGCCGAAAACGTCTTCACATTTGATAATCACATCAACCAGACGCGCGGAATTGACTTTTAAATCATTCAAAATGTGCGTATCGAGCGTTGCCTTCTCCAGCAGCGTCGAATCTTTGGTATAAACTTTTAAAATATTCAACATCTCTTCGAAAATTTTCTTGTCATCCATTTTTAAGACTCCTTCTGTATAATTATTTTTCTTCCCATTTTTTAAATACAATACAACTATTCACATCCCCGAAACCAAAACCGGCCTTGGCCAGATACTTCAATTGGGCGAATTCCATGCATTTTTGCGGAATCTTCGACGCGAATTGCGCGATATCCGGGTGCACATCTTCGCTATTGATCGAGGGATGTAAAAAACCTCGATAAACCTGAAGCACGGCCGCCACGCTTTCAATGGCTCCGGCAGCGCCGAGACAATGGCCGATTAAAGATTTTGTCGAATTAATATAAGGAAAGTTGGCCGGCGTTCTTTCCAGTGCTTCCGCCCAATTCATGACTTCATGGGGATCCGCGTAGGTGGCCGTGAGATGGCCGTTAATGGCATCTATCTGACCCGGATCAATACCGGCATCGGCCACTGCCAAGCGGATGCATCTTTTCACGCCCGCAGGGTTGGGAGCGGTCATAGAGCCGCCCATTCTCTGGCCGCCGCTGTTGACGGCGCCGCCGATGACTTCGGCGTAAATTCTCGCCTTCCTGTCCAACGCCGTCTCCAGATCTTCTAGAACCAGCATGGCGCCGCCGGAACCGGGCACAAAACCGCAAGCGGAGGCGGACAGCGGCCTGGAGCCTGCGGCCGGGTTATCATTAAACTTGCGGCTCATCACGCGCATGGCATCAAAGCCGCCCCAGATGTACGGCGTAGCGCCTTCTGATCCTCCCGCAATCATACGCTTGGCCAAGCCCATTCTTATTCTCCAGAGGGCGTCAATAATCGCCTCATTACCCGTACTGCAGGCCGAGGAATTCGAGGTCACCTGATTGCCGGCCCCAATTAATCCGCCAATGCGGGCGCTGGTGCCGCTGTTCATCACCTGCTCCACAATGCGGCTGCCTAACCGCCTGACCCGGCCTTCATTAACCATGGGCACGACACTCTGGGCAATGGTATCCATCCCGCCGATACCGGATCCGGCAATGACGCCCGTATCCCAGTCCACCGTATCATCATCGCCGTCGGGCATGCTGAAACCAGCGTCCGTCCAGGCATCCACCGCAGATACCGACGCATAGCCGATATTGTCATTGATGGACATCAGCTTTTCATGATCGAAATAGCGTTTGCGGATCGCATCAAAATCTTCCGGAATACCGGCGATCTGGCAGCCGAATTTTAATTCTTCCAGTAACGGCTGAAAACGTATGCCTGACCGGCCTTCGCGCAGCGCCTGTTCAAAATTACCCAGGCCATGTGCGTTAGGGGCGGCAACGCCCATCCCTGTAACAACCACTCTTGCTCTCATGTTTCCACTCCCATGCCGGCTAACTTCCCCATACAAACCACTTCTCCATTTTCCCGTTCCATGCTGGTCTCCACTTTCAATGTCCCGTTACGCATATAAATTTTTTTTCCTCTTACCATCACCCGCTCACCAGGCCTTACGATACCCTTAAATTCGATATCTTCCGCCAGTGAAAAAAGGCTGAGCGGGCCCTTCATTGCGCTTGGCCGCACGTTCCTCTGACACGCCAGCAGGTACATACCGTAAGCCACCACGCCGATCTGCGCCATCGATTCCACCAGAATCACGCCCGGCGTAATCGGCCTGCCGGGAAAATGTCCCGGATAGAAAAACTCGTCTTCGCGGAAACGGTAGGCCCCGACAATTTCTTCCTGATTCAGACGAATAATCTCATCAATGAAACGGAATGGCTTTTGTTGTGGCACCAGCGCCAACACTTCCTGTATGATGCTTTCATCAGCCTCCATAAAGGCCTCCGTTGACGTGAATCACCGAACCATTGATGTAGCTTCCTTTTGCGGCCAGGAAAGCGACGACTTCAGCGATTTCCTCAGGCCTCCCGATTCGCCCCAGCGGAATGCCGGCCATAATTTTTTCTTTTACTTCCGTCGGCAATTCTCCGGTCATGTCGGTTTCAATAAAACCGGGAGCAACGGAATTCACGAGAATATTACGGCCGGCCATTTCCTGCGCCAGCGATTTGGTAAACGCGTCAAGCGCCGCCTTCTCCATCGTGTAGGGGATTTGTCCGGCATTGCCCGTGTGACCCACCACACTGGAGATATTGATTACGCGACCGGCTGAATTTCGAATCATAAATTGCCGCAGAATCTTTTTGGTCAGATACCAGACGCCGCGCGTGATCGCCCTTTGCTCGTCAAACTGCTCCAGCTTCATGGTGATGATGTCGGCGTTGATCGACTTCCCCGCATTGTTAACCAGGACATCCACGCGGCCCGCCACATCCTTGATCTTCCTGATCATGGCATCGATCTGCTCGATACTGGCAAGATCCGCCTGAATCAGGAATCCGTCTTTTATTTCCGCCAAAAGCGCCTGCGCTTTTTCACCGCTTCTGCGGTAATGTATGCCGACACGAAAGCCTTCCGCCGCCAGAGCGCGGCAGCACGCCGCACCGATCCCGGTGGCGCCTCCCGTCACCAATGCAACAGGTTTATCCACTAGTTTACGTCCTCAACTTTCAACATCAGGCACAGCATACCTAAACAATCTCCCGCCCGATAATCATATTCTGCACTTCGCGGACGCCTTCATAAATATCAATGATATGAGCATCGCGCGCCAGTTTCGATATTTCGTATTCCGTGGTAAAACCATAACCGCCGTGCAGATGCAGGCCTTCGGTTGAACAAAAGATGGCTGCTTCCGAGCAGGTGTTTTTCGCCAACGATGCGTAAATACCGGCATCTTTCGCTTTTTCCTGTATCTTGCAACAGGCTTTCATCAGAGATAACTCCGCCAATTCCACTTTTTTCCACATGGTGGTGAGCATATCCCGGGCCACCGGCAGATCACAGATGCGCTGGCCGAATTGCTTGCGTTCGCGGGTGTAGGCAAGCGTTACGTCCAGCGCTCTTTTAGCCAGTCCCAGACCGATAGCCGCAACCATCGGGCGAGCAAAATCGAGCACATCCACGATATATTTAAACCCGAAGCGCCGATCCCCGATAATCTGATCGGGCTCGATGATGACATCCTCAAAGGTAACACTGGCCGTATTGGACAGCCTTTGCCCTAACTTGTCTTCCGGCTTGCCGATAATAATTTTGCCTCCGGTGGGCAGATTAATTTCCCGGGTGGCGTTTCCGGCGTCGGGAAGATCGGCGGAGGTCACGTGCGAAACGGAAATAACCACGCAGGCCATGAAATTGCTGGTGGCCTTGCCGACTTTGCACAATATGGTGAATTGAGACGCATAAGACGCGTTGGTAATAAAACATTTTGAGCCGTTTAATACGTATGTGCCGTCGTCACGCTTCGCGATAAAACTGGTCATCATAGAGTTGTCGGAACCGGCGCCCGGTTCGGTCAGGCAAAAAGACGCCAGAAGCGGCTTTTCGACAAAGGGACGCAAAAACCTTTCCTTCTGCTGGTCGGTTCCGTGCTGGCTGATCACAACGTTGGCCAGATCGTTGCACATGGCGGAAGTGGAAATGCCCGTATCGCCGTATGATATTTCCTTGATGATCAGCGCCGATGAAAACACATCGACATCAAATCCCTTCACGGATTCCGGAATGCACAAATTGATGACGCCCATTTTCCAGGCTTTTTCAATGATCTGCCAGGGAAATTTGTGCGCCTTTTCCAATTCCAGGATGTGGGGCGTGATTGAATTCTTAACCAGCTTGCGCACGGTCTCCAGGTTATGGATTTAAGTTTCAGTGAAAATCAAATC
>JANYAF010000185.1 GCA_025355175.1 Deltaproteobacteria bacterium
TCAAACCCCAAAGGGTGGGTCATTTTTCGACGCCTTCCCTGGGTCACTTTTCACCGCCGCTTGACATCCCGGTGACGGTTCAATAACATTGTACCGGTTATAGCACGTCGTTTAACACAAGGAGAGAAAAGATGAAATATATCTACAGATGGGATGGAAATTATTTTGGTTTTGTTTCTGGTGATAATTTATTTGATGCGGAATCTAACTGGATTGGATGGATTGAAGGAAAAAGCGTTTGGGAAAAGGATGGTGATTATATGGGGGAATTGCATGATGACATCTATATCCTCAGAAACAAATTGAATATCACGCCAGTTTCGAGAGTGCCAAGAGTCACTCCGGTTTCTCCGGTTTCTCCGGTTCATCCTGTAAATCGTGTTGGTAGGGTTCAACTATCAGGAATGGAAGATGCCTTATACCTGCTTTAAAAAGAATGAAGGAGATATGCATGAAAGATCATCCAGCTTTAGGAATAATTAATGGAACCTACGAAACAAACCGTGAGCTAAGGGCACTTTCAAACAAAATATTGGGCTCTATGCGAGATGGCTATAAAGATATTGAGCAGATCGTTATCACTGATAATGGCACTGAAGATGAGATAAGAGCCAATTGCAAAAAGAATTTTCACGCATGGATTTGAAGAGCTGTTCACATCAAATTTCCGGCTTGCCGTGACATCCAAAGACATTTTCGGCCTAAACGCGATAAGCGCGTCGATTTATTGCGCGATCAAACACGTCATTTGTAAAACCATCTGTTTTTCAGCGACAGCCCAGAGGGTCGTCACGACACAAGTTTGATAAGTTGATCAGCGGTGAGCGCCAGAATGCCGAACATCAGGTGTGCCATGACTTTGAGATGTCCCCGCACCCTCACGGTTCTACCGCCGAACTCATCTTTGAGCCGGGCATTTACCCGTTCCACACTGGTTCTGTTATTGAAACGAATGTCTTCCGGCGCTTTGAAGTTGATGATTTTTCGCCGCACCGCTTCCGCAGTGATTTCGTCGCGCCGTTTCTTGTTTCCGCGCGTGTTGATGTCGATAATGGGCACATGTCCCATTTGCGCGCTATCCTGCCTGATGATCGGGCAATCGTATGCGGAATCCATCAAATCATACAGGTTGGCAACTCTGTCCTGGGTCATCCGCGCCAGGGGGAGCGCGACCTGGCTGTCATGAACCGACGCCGAGGTGAGGATGCAACTGACGGGAAATTGTCCGTCGGCTACATCGATATGCAACTTGTAACCTTGCCAGGTTTCCTTGTACCCTTTGCTGTTTTTCTTGCATCCAATGTCGCAAGCGACAGGGAGGTTCTGAAGCATTTGTTCCTGTGTCATTTCGCGCTGGCATTCTAGGCGCGTCATGGGTTTGGAACGCGATTCCCCCTTTGGGGGACGCCCTTTTTTCCGTTTCGTTTTCTCCCGCCCGGCGGCTCTTTTTCCCTTGCGCGGTTTCTCCCGCGCTTCGATTTCCGTGGCGTCTCTTGAGATGTGAAGGATAATGTCTTTCCCCAATGCCTCTTTTACCATCGCTTCATGCACCTTGTCCGCCAGCGTGCCTGTGGCAAATTCCTCGAAGGCTCGCGAAAACGTGGATTCATCCGGCACGTCTTTTGGGTTTTCCCATCCGCAGATAAGACGCAAGCTTTTTTCTCCATGCAGCCTTTCGACAAGATGTTTCGTTGTGGGCATGCCGATGACGGCTTTTGCGACAAAGGCCCGCGCGATTTTCGCCCGGTCTTTTTTCGGCCGTCCCCTTTGGGCCGTCCACCGGTCAATAAAATCCTCGATCCGAATAATCTCAAGTATGCGGATCAGTTTCTTCTGTGTCTCGGTGAGTTCGCCAACCTCTTCTTCTAGCCATGGGAAAAGAACCTTCTTGACTCCGCCGAGTATTTTTGCTAAACTCCCAATCAATGACATTGTGCCCTCCTGTGTGTTTTTTTTCTCCTACTTCTTTATCGGCATCAGGAGGGCCTTTGTCGATCAAAAATCAGATGTTTTGCTAATTTTGCAATTACCTCTATTGACTAAAAAATAAAAATAATAGAGAAGAACTATGGACAGCCACCTCATTTCGACCTCACTGCCGATTGTGTTGTGCGCTCGGCTCCCCTTCGAATAGCGGGCGAAAAGCGGGTACAGGCAGTCGCAAAATACGCTTTCCCAGTCCCCGTTTTTCGCTAATCCCCAGTCTTTACGATACCTTTTTTTGCTGCTGCTTCAGCACTAATGATACCACAACATTATGCATCTTATTCAAAATGTATTTGCTTTTATTCTCAACCCAAAATCACTGGCCATAAACA
>JANYAF010000186.1 GCA_025355175.1 Deltaproteobacteria bacterium
GGCAATTTGGCAATGAGAAAAGCATTACGGAATACGTGAAGAAGCAAGGACGGGAAAAGGAATATAAGAAATTGCATAGTCAGCAGCTCGAGTTGTTCGGTTTTGATACCCCGTAGCTTGCTGCGGGGTAGTTCATTTAAATGAATAAGTTATTTTTTTTGGTGAAACGTTGAGCAAACGTTTAAAAATTCAAAAATTTAAAACTAGGAGGAATATTTAACATGGCGGATGCAGGGAAGGTTCAATTGAAGGAAATATATCCGGTTACGGAAAAAATGAAGAAGAATGCCTGGGTCAGCGGAAGAGCGGCCTATGATGCACTGTGGAAAAAATCAGTCGATCAGCCGGAAGCTTTTTGGGCGGAAATCGCCGAGCAGCAGGTGACATGGTTTAAGAAGTGGGACAAAGTTATGGATTACAACTTTGATATTAAAAAAGGTCCCATCTATGTGAAATTTTTTGAAGGCGGAAAACTCAACGTTTCTTACAACTGTCTGGACAGACACCTCGAAAAACGCGGCAATCAAGTTGCTATTCAGTGGGAAGGCAATGAACCCGGTGAAGAAAGAGCCATTACCTACAAAATGCTGCATGAAGAAGTCTGCAAATTCGCCAACGTTCTGAAAGCCAATGGCGTTACGAAGGGCGACCGTGTCGTTCTTTATATGCCGATGGTTCCCGAACTGGGAATCGCTGCACTGGCTTGTTCCCGGATCGGCGCCGTTCATTGTATCGTATTCGGTGGATTCAGCGCCGATGCGCTCAGAGACAGAATTGTCAACGGTGAAGCTAAGGTGCTGGTTGTCTGCGACGGAACTTTCCGCGGCAACAAAGCCATTCCCGCAAAAACAATAGCTGACGAAGCATTAACCCAGTCTCCGTCCGTCAAGGCTGTTATTGTTGTCAAGAGAGTCGGCGATAAAATTAAGTGCGATATGACTGCCGGCCGTGACAAATGGTATCATGAAGAAATGGCCAAAGTGGACGCCAAGTGTGAACCCGAATGGATGGATGCAGAAGATCCTTTGTTTATCCTTTATACCTCCGGTTCCACCGGACAGCCCAAAGGCGTTATGCATACCACAGGCGGTTACCTGGTTTACGGCTCCTACACCCATAAAATCGTTTTCGATTATCATGATGGTGATATGTACTGGTGCACGGCCGACCTGGGCTGGGTTACCGGTCACACTTACATTCTTTACGGGCCGCTCTGCAACGGCGCAACATCGGTAATGTTTGAAGGCGTTCCCAATTACCCGACCTACAGCCGTTTCTGGCAGGTGGTCGAAAAATACAAAGTCAACATTTTCTACACCGCTCCGACCGCTATCCGCGCCATCGCCAAAGAAGGTGATGACTTCGTGAAAAAATGCGATATTTCCAGCCTCCGGATTCTGGGAACCGTCGGCGAGCCGATTAACCCCGAAGCATGGAATTGGTATTACAATATGATCGGTAAAGGCCAATGCCCCATCGTGGATACCTGGTGGCAGACTGAAACCGGTGGAATTCTGATTACACCGCTGCCCGGCGCAATCGACATTAAACCCGGTATGGCCACGATGCCGTTCTTCGGTGTGCAGCCCGTGCTGGTTGATGACGAAGGAAAAGAATTCAAAGATACAGTGGCCAGCGGCGCTCTGTGCATCAAAGTACCATGGCCCGGCATCATGAGGGGCGTCTATGGCGATCCCAAGAGATTCCAGGAAACCTACTTTGAACAGTTCCCCGGCTACTATGTAACCGGTGACGGCTGCCGCCGCGACAAGGACGGTTATTATCAGATTACCGGCCGTATTGATGATGTTATCAATGTTTCCGGTCACCGCATGGGAACAGCCGAAGTGGAAAGCGCTCTGGTTGCTCATAGCAGCGTTGCCGAAGCAGCAGTTGTCGGTATGCCGCATGACATCAAGGGACAGGGCATTTACGCCTTCGTGACCTTGAAGACCGGCGTTGAAAAAACAGACGCTCTGAAGAAAGAACTGATCGCCCATGTTCGCGTAGTCATCGGGCCGATTGCGACCCCCGATAAGATTCAGTGGGCAGATGGTCTTCCCAAAACCCGCAGCGGCAAGATCATGAGAAGAATCTTGAAGAAAGTTGCTGCAAACGACATCAGCAACCTGGGTGACACCAGCACGCTGGCCGATCCGTCGGTGGTTGATGATATCGTCAAAAACAGACAGTAATGCAAACGCCCGGTTCTCTCCCAGAGGGAATCGGGCGTTTTTATAGAATGAAAGGTGTAAGAAAATTTTAAATGCACGGTTCGCCCCATCTGTGCGACGTGCAGGAGAAGGAGGTTTTTGACAGTGAATATTATTGCATGCGTGAAGCAAGTGCCGGACACCGAAGCACAGATCAAGGTGAAAGCTGACGGATCGGGCATCGAGGAAGGCCAAATCAAATGGGTTATGAATCCCTATGATGAATTTGGTGTAGAAGAAGCATTAAAACTGAAAGAAAAAAATGGCGGCGATGTCACAGTCGTTTGCGTCGGTCCCGCGAGAGCCATGGAAACGATTCGGACGGCTCTGGCCATGGGTGCGGATAAGGGTGTGCATGTCTGCGATCCCGTTTTTGACAATGCCGATGCGTTTGTTGTAGCCAACGCTCTGGCCGCGGTGATCAAAACCCTGCCCCACGACATTATTTTTTGCGGACAGCGCGCCATCGATGACGATTCGGGTCAAGTCGGCGCCATGCTGGCTGAAGTCCTGGGTCTGCCGCAGTTAACGCTGGTCACCAAGCTGGATTTTGCCGGCTCCTCCGTCAAAGTGATTCGCCCCATTGAAGGCGCACAACTTCTGATTGAGACAGCACTGCCCTGCGTGGTGACATGTCAGAAAGGTCTCAATGAACCGCGTTACGCGTCGTTGCCCGGCATCATGAAAGCGAAGAAGAAACCTGTTGATGTGAAAGACGCTGCCGCCGTTGGTATTGCCACCGACGCGAAAGCGAAAGTAGCCAAGACTGTTCCACCTCCGGCCAGGTCTCCCGGAAAGATCATCTGCGGAGATGAGCCCGCGCAAAAGGCGGCGGAATTAGGCCGGTTACTCAGAGAAGAAGCAAAAGCTATTTAATTAAGAAGCGGAGGAATTGAAAATGGCAAAAGGAGTCATGATAGTAGCAGAACAGCGGGACGGCGCGCTAAGGAAAATCAGCCTGGAACTGGCCTCGACAGCCCGCAAGCTTGCCGACCAGACCGGCGATGAAGTCAGCGCTATTCTGCTTGGTTCAGGTATAGAAGGGTTGGCCGTAGAGCTTGGCAAATATGGTGTAGATAAAGTTTTTGTGGGCGACAATGCCGCCATGGAGCCTTATATCACCGAAGCGCACGCCGCCGTGGTCGCCAAAGTGGTTAAAGAAAATGATCCGGCAATCCTGCTTTTGGGCGCGTCGGTTCAGGGTAAAGATCTGTCCGCCCGCGTGGCCGCGAAATTAGCCACGGGTCTTGCCACAGATTGTACGGATGTAAAGCTTGACGGCGGCAAATTTGTTGCCATCCGTCCCATGTATGCAGGAAAGTGCTTTGGCGAAATCGTCACCAGCGCAACACCTGCGATGGCATCTTTGCGTCCCAATGTGTTTCCGGCGGCTGAAAATGCCAAAGCCGGGGCTGTTGTGAAAGTGGACGCGGCGGTGGATGCAGCGTCGATCAAGAGCAAAATTCTGGAAGTTCAGAAAGACACCAGTGGTAAAGTCGATTTGACGGAAGCCAACGTGATTGTCTCCGGTGGTCGCGGCATGAAAGGCCCCGAGGGATTCTCGATTCTCGAAGAACTGGCTGAAGTGCTCAAAGGTACGGTCGGCGCGTCCCGCGCGGCAGTGGATGCCGGCTGGAAACCACAGAAAGATCAGGTCGGACAGACCGGTAAAGTTGTTTCTCCGAACCTGTACATCGCGTGCGGTATTTCCGGCGCCATTCAGCATTTGGCCGGCATGAGCTCATCAAAATGTATTGTCGCGATCAACAAAGATGCGGAAGCCCCCATTTTTACGAAAGCGGATTACGGTGTGGTTGATGATCTGTTCAAAGTCATCCCCGAGTTGACGGCTGTTTGCAAGAAAATTGTTGCATAAGTAAACGATGAGGTCTTTGCCTTGCAAAAGGCAAAGACCTCATCTCATTGAATTGATCATTATGATGAAAATGTATTTATCCCTCAATATTTCGGAGGATCAATGGAACACGCAAGCCCAATAGGAATAGGGAACGAAGGTCGCGAAATTTTTTGGAACGCTCAATATTTTGAGCCGATACTCTTTGCGCTCACAGCAGTGGCCATGGCCATATTTGCTTATGGTGTCTATCGACGCTGGCTAATGTGGAAAGCCATGGGCAAGCCGGAGATACGCCTGGACAACATGAAAGAAAGAGTCAAGGCGGCTCTCTTGGAGGTCTTCCTGCAGAAGAAAGTCTTGAAAGATCCTTATCCGGGAATCATGCACGGCTTAATCTTTTTCGGTTTTTTTGTTTTAATTTTTGGAGCCGCTTTTGATGCCGGAGAATTCCACATCACCGAGCCGCTGTTCAACTGGTCATTCCTGCGCGGCAATTTTTACCTTGGTTTTTCATTCCTAATGGATTTGTTTGGATTGTTTGTTCTGATCGGGGTGATCATGGCGCTTGACCGCAGGTTTGTTAAAAAGCCGGATCGCCTGGGATATAAAGGTGAACAGGACACGAACTATGATGACGTCATCGTACTTCTGCTCATCGGCGGCATTATTGTTACCGGCTTTATCATTGAAGCTTTACGCATCTACGTGACCAATCCCCCCTGGGAAATCTGGTCATTTGTCGGCTGGCTGCTGTCGCGCACGTTTACCGGCGTTGATTATGATACAGCCAAAATTTTGCATAAACTAAGCTGGTGGCTGCACGTCTTCCTAGCTTTAGGGTTTATTGCCTATATACCTTTTTCAAGACTACTGCATATCATCACAACCCCGGCGAACCATTTCCTCAAATCGTTCAAACCGACCGGCTCTATCGAACCGATTCGTGATTTTGAAAATGCGGAAGCGTTTGGCGTCGGCAAACTCGAAGAATTCACCTGGAAACAGATTTTTGACTCCGATGCATGCACCCGTTGCGGTCGTTGCCAGGATGGTTGCCCGGCCTATCTGACCGGCAAGCCTCTGTCTCCCAAGAAAATGGTTCAGGATATTAAAACCTACTGGTTGGAAACAGCACCCGAAGCGGTGAAGGCCGCCAAAGCCGCCAAACTCGCAGGCGCTCAGGCGGAAGGAGAAGCTCCGGCTGAAGAAGCAACAGGGAAAGCGCTGGTGGGTGAAGTCGTGGACCTGCATGAATTGTGGGCCTGCACCAACTGTATGTATTGCATGGAACACTGCTCGGCTTCCATCGAGCATGTGCCAAAGATTATTGATATGCGGCGTTACAAGGTTTTGACCGAAGCGGATTTCGCGCCCGAACTGCAATTGACCTGCCGCAATATGGAGAACAATTCCAATCCGTGGGGCGTGGGTGCTCATTTGCGCGGTGATTGGGCCAAGGAATTGGGCATCAAAACATTAGCTGAAGATCCCAGTGTGGAATATCTGTTCTACGTGGGTTGTTCGGGGTCGTTTGATGATCGCGGCAAAAAGATTTCTATCGCACTGGCTAAGATTCTGCAGGAAGCGGGAGTCAGCTTTGGTATCCTGGGCAATGAAGAAGGCTGCTGCGGTGATTCGGCTATGCGGTCCGGTAACGAATATCTCTTCCAGACGCTGGCCCAGGCCAATATTGACGCGATGAACGGCTATGGCGTAAAGAAAATCATCGCCATCTGCCCGCACGGTTATAACGCGCTGAAGAAAGACTACCCGAATTTCGGCGGCAACTTTGAAGTGTACCATCACACCGAGATCATCGCGAAGTTGATTGCCGACGGCAAGATTCGATTGACTCAGCCGCTGTCGGGAACGTTTGTCTATCACGACTCCTGTTTCCTCGGGCGTTACAACAATGTTTACGATCAGCCACGTCAGATTCTGAAAGCCATTCCCGGTCTCCAACTGGTGGAAATGGAGCGCAGCTTCGACAAGAGCTTCTGTTGCGGCGCCGGTGGTGCCAGAATGTGGATGGAAGAAGATATCGGAGAACGTATCAACAACGCGCGCACCAAGCAGGCGATGGCCGTTAAGGCCGACACGATTGCCGTGGGTTGTCCGTTCTGCCTCACCATGATGTCTGACGGCATCAAGGATCAGCAGATGAGCGAGACGATGCAGGCCTGGGATATCGCTGAACTGGTTGTTAAGGCAATGGGCAAGGAAGAAGTTAAGCCACCCGTTGATGCATGTGCGGTCTAGTGCAAACACGACCAGCATGATTAACTGATTGAACAAAGAGCCCGATCTGAAAAGAAAGGGCTCTTTGGTTATTAGGGGAATAGGCTAAAGGCTGAAGGCTGAAGGTCAAGGTGAAGGAGTATATTAATGTCATTAAATCTCAATAAATTAAAATCTTTTCATGGCAGAAAAGGTCCCCTGTTATTGATTATCATGGACGGCGTAGGCATAGGTAAAGCAGATGAAACGAATGCCGTCTACCGGGCTGATACACCCAATTTTGATAAGTTGTTCAAATCTGATTTATACACACAACTGAAGGCTCACGGTACGGCAGTTGGACTGCCCTCAGATGATGACATGGGAAACAGCGAGGTAGGGCACAATGCCATGGGTGCCGGCAGGGTCTTTGAGCAGGGCGCCCGTCTTGTTAATGCGGCGCTCAAAACGGGAAGAATCTTTCAATCCGATGCCTGGGACAATATCGTAAAGTGTTCTCAAAAGGGGGGAACGGTCCATTTTATAGGGCTATTATCGGACGGGAATGTCCATTCACATGTTGAACAGCTCTTCATCATGATCGACAAGTGCGCTGAGCTGAATTTCAAAAGAGTCAGGGTTCATGCCCTTCTTGACGGAAGGGATGTGGGGGAGAGGACAGCTCTTGATTATATTATTCCTACAGAGGAAAAACTTGAAAAAATCTCCCGGGAAAAAGGTCTTGACTACGCCGTAGCCTCAGGCGGCGGACGCATGAAGGTTACCATGGACAGATACAATTCCGACTGGAATATCGTGAAGAGGGGATGGGAGGCCCATGTTCTGGGGGAGGGCAGGAAGTTTCTATCCGCTTCCGATGCCGTGAAAACCTTTTACGAGGAAGACCCGAAGGCAACTGATCAGTATCTGCCCGCGTTTGTTATAGCCGATGGTTCGGGAATGCCAAATGGGACTATCAATGACGGGGATGCCGTGATCTTTTTCAACTTCCGGGGTGACCGCGCCATTGAGATATCAAGGGCATTCTCCGAG
>JANYAF010000123.1 GCA_025355175.1 Deltaproteobacteria bacterium
CGCCGCTGCGCTCGCGGTCGATCTCGGCCTCATTGCGCTCTTCGGCGCGTCGCACAGCGCGATGGCGCGGCCAGCGTTCAAGGAGCAATGGACGCGCATCGTGCCGCCGGCCATCGAACGGAGCACCTACGTGCTGCTCTCGTCGGTGTGCGTACTCTTGCTGATGTGGGAGTGGCAGGGCCTGGACGGAACTGTCTGGAATGTCCAGAGCCCGGCGGGCCGCTGGATCCTCTGGGGACTCTTCGCCGCGGGCTGGATGATGGTTCCCGCCGTCAGTCTGATGATCAATCACTTCGACCTGTTCGGCACCCGGCAAGTGTGGCTCTACCTGAACAAGCAGCCTTACACAGCCCTGCCTTTCCGTACGCCGATGCTCTACGGCCGCGTGCGCCATCCGCTCTATATCGGCTGGGCTCTGGCGTTCTGGGCCACGCCGACGATGTCGCTGGGCCATCTGTTCTTTGCAGGCACACTGACGATCTACATGATCGCCGCCGCGCGCATCGAAGAACGCGACCTGATCGGTCACTTTGGCGAAACGTATCGAGCGTACCGCGCTCGCGTGCCCATGTTTTTCCCGCGCCTGAGCGAAGCCGCGCAAGCCGAACCGAAGCGTCCGGCAGTTCCAGCATCCGTTTATTCCAAAACTCTGAAGAGCTGAAGTCAACGGTTTGTCCGCCGGCGTGCTGGCAACGCCGGCGTTGAGCAACTTCTTTCCCCTCCTCAGATATCAACCTGATTCTTTGACCGCGATAAAAAATGCGCCATGATCTGAACATGGCCGTTCAACAACAACGCAGTTCCGTCTTGAACGTTTTAGATCTGGATCTCGATTTTTTTCTCTCCGGAATCGCGACGCGCCAGGCTCCGAAAGGAAAACGGCTGGCCGACGAGCTTGCTCCGTGGTCTGAAGGCGAGGTTCGTGATTTTCTGGAAAAGCAGTGCGGTCTCACGCGCTCAGCGCCTACTCCTGGTGCGTTCGTCGAAGAGCATGACGGCGTGTTCAAGGCCTGGCGGAATCTGATTCTGGCCAATCGGCTTCGCTTTCCCTTCGATGTCGTTCACGTCGATGCGCACGCGGATCTTGGCATGGGCGACGGAAGCTGGCATTACGTCTCCACCGACATTCTGCATCGCCCTGAGCAGGAGAGAATCCTTCCGGTCGAAGGCGGACCGAGCGGACTCAACCAGAGCAATTTTCTCCTGTTTGCGATCGCTTGCCGCTGGATTCGAGAGCTGACCTTTGTTTACCATCCCGACTGCAAGATCGGTCCGGGCCTGCGCGATATTCCGCGAACGGCGATGAAGAACTACGACGTCGCCGGCCCGTTCATTCAACTCAAGAAGCTGCGGTCGGAAACGCCGCCGGGTATCCGGCCAGAAGATGGCGTGATCGTTGGATTGGAGCCGGAGGTTCCGCTCCATCGCATGGCGGGAACGGAATTCCGGTCAGGAGCAAAGTTTGATTTCGTATTTCTGACTCGCTCGCCGCGCTACACTCCCGCCGCCGCCGATGCGCTCGTGCCGGTGATCCTGTCGTACGTGGCGGGGGCGTAAACCTACTCTTTCACGTCGCAGGGCAGCGGCGCGTCGTTCTTCTCCCACTTGCCGCGCGTGAAGTCGGGGAACGGGACGGGCATGCTGTCCCACGCCACGGAAATATCAGAGAGCGGACCGGGTGCGCTCCACGCGGCCGCGTCGTAGGCGTCGATGTCCGGCGGGAGACCGCGCCGAATCAGATCGATCAGCCGATAGTTCATGATGAAATCGATGCCGCCGTGGCCGCCGAGTATCCGGTATTCGGAGCGAAAGAGCAAAATTTTGAGGAGGTTCGCAGAATGCTTAATGGAGTTACCGCTGACCTGCTGGTATTGCCCGAATTATTTTCAACAGGCTATGCCTTTACTTCAGCAGATGAAGTAGGGAAAATGGCTGAAACAGATCATGGCCCGACTGCAGGTTTTTTGAAAGAACTTTCAAAATCTACAGGCTCAACCATTGTCGGTGGATTTATTGAAATTGAGGCCGGCAAAATATACAACTCATCACTCATCGTTTCCGTAAATAATGTAATTGATACCTATAGAAAAATCCACCTCTTCAATAAAGAAAAGCTTTGGTTTGCGCCGGGTGATAAAAAGCTAAACGTGTATGAAATCAATGGTGTGAAAATCGGCGTTATGATTTGCTTCGACTGGATTTTCCCTGAAGTTTGCCGTACGTTGGCTCTTCGGGGCATGCAGGTGCTGGCACACCCGTCAAATCTGGTTATGCCATATTGCCAAACGGCCATGGTAACCCGTTGCCTTGAAAACAAAGTTTTTGCCGTTACAGCAAACCGGATCGGAAATGAACAGAGAGGTGAAGATGATTTTACTTTTACCGGGGCAAGCCAGATCACAGGTATTGACGGCGCCGTTCTTTCTGCTGCGCCTGTCGGAAAACCGCATGTTTCAGTGGTTGAGATAGACGAAAATCTGGCCGATAACAAAATGATAAATAAATATAATGATGTGATCAGCGACCGGCAAACGTCCTTTTACGAAACATAAAATAGTGGACCGGTAAACGCAAACAGCCAAAAAGCAGTCTGTTAAGCTTTCATATTGATGAAAAATATATTAAATTTACAGAAAAATTGAAATTATGAAAATCAAAAAATTATTCAGCACATCCTTACTAAGTATTGTTGGCTTTTTTACATTCAACTCCTGTTCAACCATTCCGGATGGCGCCGTGGCGGTCAGGCCTTTTAAGGTGGAAAAATACCTGGGTAAATGGTACGAAATAGCCCGCCTTGATTTTAAGTATGAGCGCGGCTTAAACAATACTACTGCCGAATATTCAGTCAGGGATGACGGCAAAATAAAGGTTGATAACAAAGGTTATAATACGGAAACAAAGGAATGGAAGCAGGCTGTTGGCAAGGCAAAATTTGCCGGCGATAAAGATGTGGCCATGCTTAAAGTATCGTTTTTCGGGCCTTTTTATTCCGGTTATAATGTTATCGCACTGGATGATGATTACAAATATGCCCTTGTCGCCGGGAAGAACTTAAAATACCTATGGATACTTTCCCGCGAGACGACCATACCGGATGATATTAAACAGAATTATCTGAAAACAGCGGAAAGTATCGGTTATAAAACTTCCGATCTTTTGTGGATAGTACACGATAAAAAATAAAGATTTGCCGGATTTTTTAATAGACCGTGTTGTGTGTTAAATACTGCAAAACAATAAAGTGAATCGCATCAAGAGGTTCATGAACTTAAAAATGCCAACATTATGAAAACGTTAGCTTCGGTTTTTCCGGACATAACCACCATTCCCGAAAAGTATAGGCTTACAGGCCCGGTAGAGCAGTCTGAATATCTAATAAATGGTGAAATTCTCGAATGGAAAGGAAGTTTCCAGGATGTATATTCACCGGTTTATCTTAATAATGATGATTCCAAACCCAATTATATAGGCAGGTATCCACTAATGGATAAAGAAGAATCATTAA
>JANYAF010000148.1 GCA_025355175.1 Deltaproteobacteria bacterium
GATCAACGGGCGTCCACGAGGGATTTTCAGCATCGGCAAAAATAATGCTTTTGTCATTAAAATCAAAATAGGCCTCCACCCTTCCAACCTTGTAACTCTTCTGGCGCTGAGAGAGTAAGCTATTAAGATAATCGGCTCTCCCAGCCTCATAGAGACGGTTTTTAGTAATATCCGCACTGATTTGGCGGGCGTTAAACTTGGCCAATTCCTCCCCCTGCGTGTAGTACACTTGGGCAACTTCCAGCGACCTGCTCAAGGCATCACCGATTTTAATGTTGAACCAGAACTCAATGGAGTAGGAAAGAAAATTAATGGCAAATAAAAAAAGTAAAATAGTCGGAACAAGAGACAAACCGACAAACGCGGCAACCAATTTGGTACGCAACTTGGAACCGATGACGCCCTTGCGGCGCTCGGAAAATAATTTAAAAATATTGCGGACGATAAGAAAAAGCAGAAGCAGGATCAAGATAATATTGATACTGGTCAGGCCATAAACCAGAATGTTGGCCGATATCGGCAGTTCCTTTCGGGAAGAAAGCTGACTGGCCAGGATTGTAAAAACAATCGCCAGGCAGCCGACAACCAGCATGAGAATACGTTCACGCCGGCGCTTTCTTAATTCTCTTTCATCAAGGTAGGCTCTTCTGGCTTTATTTTTAATTTTCATCAGTGGATTGGATCAACTTTCCCGCAGATTTAGAGATTGCCGATTAATAGGAAAATCTTATTTTATACAACGGTGTTTCAAAATCCCACAAGGAGACAAAGAATAATACATATTCCATATTGAAAGGCAACCGCACTTTATCAATTTTAACCCTGATGCCGGCGTAGTAGTTATTACCTTTGGACAAATACGAAATAGGAATCACGGAAATTCCATTCAAATCCGCCATGCCTTTTTGCGCGCTTTCAAAATCCGGAAAAATCACCGACTGACTGCTGCCGTTTGTGGTAATTGAAAATATTTTTTTCAAATTGTCATATTTGATGGTGCGGCGAATTTCTTGACTGACAATGTGTTTATTCCATAGATAGGACCTTTCCTGATAGACATCCAAATGAAGTGTAAAAACGGCGGGAACGCCGGCTAAGATAGCAGACTCCATTTCTGTCTTAAAACAATCCACCAGTCTGGCGTATAAAAGCACGTTTTCCGTGCTGCTTGTTATTAAGATATCAACCATTCGGGGTTTCATATCCGCCTTCGCCACACCCGGCATGGCGACCATTATAATCACCATGAACAAGTAAATGCAAAACACCCTCCTGCCAAAACCCAAATAATTTTTCATACAAACCATTTTCTTTCTATAAGAATAAGTGCATTTCTCTTCCGCTAAACATCAATCGGCGTCGGCAACAAGCACTTTCAGCTTATCCTGATTTCCGGTCAAAGCTTTCAGTCGCGGCAAAATTACCGCAAAGATCACTCCGACACTGCCAATTTTTTAATGAAGTATATTAGGTAACCTGTCGATAAAAATCAAGGTTAATTTAGGACGCGAAAGACATCGATGATTTTAAAACCTCAAATCGGCACGGCGTCCAGAATAGTAAAGGATGGAATTTTACAGGATCTGAATTTTTCTGACTGCTTTTGATCATATCCAGCAGTAATAATCTCCCAACTGCTCTCATGGCGCATGAGTTCCCGCAATAAAAGGTTGTTCAGCCGATGGCCTGATTTATGCGCCACAAAATGGCCGATAATCGGCATGCCCAGTAAAAACAAATCACCAATGGCATCGAGAATTTTATGCTTGACAAATTCATCAGGCATACGCAAGCCGTCTTTATTGATGATTTTTTCATCGTCGAGAATAATCACATTATCCAGCGATCCCCCCAACCCCAGCCCCTTGGCCTGCAGAAATTCAACTTCCTTTAAAAAACCAAACGTTCTTGCGCTGCAAATGTTGTCTTCGTAGTTTTTATCGGAAAATATAACGCTGTAAGATTGCCTGCCGATCGCCTGGTGAGCAAAATCAATTTCATACGTTATTTTAAACTCATCGGAAGGCAGGAGCATGGCGCTCCCTTCTCCATCTTTTACGGAAACAGGTTTTTTAATGACCAGCATCTTTTTTGATTTACCTTGTGGCCGTGTCCCCACCTCCTTGAGCATATTGACAAACGGGCGGGCGCTGCCGTCCATGATCGGCACTTCAAAAGAATCGAGTTCAATCAAGGCATTATCGAGCCCCATTCCGCTGAAAGCCGATAAAATATGTTCCACGGTGGAGACCGTAACACCATCAGTTCCCAGAGAAGTGGCCAAAGTTGTATCGCAAACCATATTGAAATCAGCTGGAATCGGCCTGGCATCCTGCAGATCTTTACGGATAAAAATAATGCCGGTATCGACAGAGGCCGGTTTAACTCTCATGTTAACCTTACGGCCTGTGTGTAAACCGACACTAGAGCAAAAAATTTCTTTTTTTAGTGTTCGCTGTAAGTGCATATTTAACCTTTACTTTAGACTGAATCATACGTTTAGCAATAATTATACCAAACATTGTCGCTGGCAATAAATTAAGCAACTATTGGTGTTAATTGATGTTTTATCAGATTACTTTCGGACGGCCTTCTAATGATCGGTTCCTCTTGTGTCCAAAACAACACATATGGCAAAAATGGAGACCATGCACCGGAATATATTAATTTATTTATAGAATCTTTCTTTTTCACTATAAATGCAACCGCAATAAGGTTGACGATACATCCCCACCTCCCGGGAAATCCTGACGCCCTCACTCCAGCCGCTGCGGAAATCATCATAGTGGAAATAGATTCCAAACTGAAGTCCCAGAGTCTCGCCAATCTGCCTGATGAGAGCATGTTTCTGATATCGGCTGTAGAGTAGCGTGGACGTAAAGGCGTCATAATTTTCTTTTTTTGCCTGCAGGGCCGTGAATTTTAAACGGTCAGTCAGGCAATAAATGCAACGGTCTTCGGGCCGGGAAGCTACCTGACTTAAGAATTCTTCCAGAAGATAACCTTCCGGCCAGATGACGTTTAAAAGGATTTTTTCAGCATAATCTTGAAGCGTTTGTTTGCGGCGCGAATACTCCAGATAGGGATGGATATTGGGATTGTAAAATAAGCCGGTCACGTCATGACCGGACGTTCTCAATTCCTTGAGCGGATAGATCGTGCAAGGTCCGCAGCAGATATGCATGAGCAATTTCATAAACCAATGCCCCCTTGGATTAAAACAGATCCTTTTGAACACCCGACGCCTTGAGACCAAAATGCTCATAGGCTTTGGTGCAGGCCATCCGACCCCGCGCCGTTCTTTGCAGATAGCCTTCCTGAATCAGGTAAGGCTCATAAACATCTTCAATGGTCACTCTCTCTTCACCGATTGCCGCCGCCAGACTTTCAACGCCGACCGGTCCGCCATTGAATTTTTCAATCAACGCCAGAAGCAGCTTGCGATCCATTTGATCAAAACCCTTATGATCCACTTCGAAAGCATCCAGTGCCTCGCAGGCGATTTTCCCATCAATGGTTCCATCGCCCTTCACTTCCGCATAGTCGCGGACACGCTTGAGCAGCCGGTTGGCGATGCGGGGCGTGCCGCGCGCGCGTGTGGCCAGTTCTTCCGCGCCAGTGCCGGTAAGTGAAACGCCCAGAATCCTGGCCGACCTCTGGACAATCACGGAAAGCTCCTGCGGTGAATAGAATTCGAGACGGAAGTGCATGCCGAAACGGTCACGAAGCGGCGAGGTCAGAGATCCCGCTCGTGTGGTCGCGCCCACGAGCGTGAACTTCGGAATATCGAGCTTCATCGACCGGGCTGACGGCCCCTGTCCGATTAAAATATCAATATGAAAATCTTCCATGGCCGGATACAGGATTTCTTCAACAACATGAGAAAGTCTGTGAATTTCATCGATAAACAGCACTTCATGCTCTTGCATATTCGTCAAAATCGCCGCCAGATCTCCCGGACGTTCGATTACCGGGCCAGAGGTTACCTTAATATCCACACCCAATTCTCTGGCGATAATATAAGCCAGCGTTGTTTTACCAAGACCGGGCGGGCCGTATAAGAGCACATGATCAAGCGACTCACGTCGTTTTCTGGCCGCCTCAATAAAGATCGATAGGTTGCTTTTCACCTTATCCTGGCCGATATAATCGGTAAGTTTGGGCGGACGTAAAGTATTTTCCAGAGATCCTTCGTCTTCGGCACACACCGGATTGATTAACGAATTTTTAAGATGGCCGTCCATAGTTTTCTACCTGATCAGATCCGTATCAGCCCGCAAGAATTTTTAATGCTTTTTTCAAGAGCTGATCCATCGCCTGTTCTCCTTCTGCATCGCGCGCAATTTTATCGAGGGCATCCCTTGCGGCGTTGGCCTTATACCCTAAATTGACCAGCGCGGAAAGCACGTCTTCCCGTATCATATCGTTTCGCTTTTGCTTGACATCCGTGACCGGAATCTGATCCGCCGCCATTTTCTTAATGGCTTTTTCCTTGAGCTCCAAAATTAAGCGCTCGGCCATTTTCTTGCCAATCCCGGGAATGGTGATCAATTTAGCCAGATTGCCCCCACAGATTGCCTCGAGCAGTTCCGCGGATGAAATGCCCGAAAGAATATTCATGGCTACTTTCGGGCCGATGCCGCTGACGGAAATCATCAGCTGAAAAAGTTCGCGTTCCTGCAACGTGTAGAAGCCGAATAAATGGATCGCATCTTCTTTGACCGATGTATGAATATGCAAGGTCACCGATTCTCCCGCCTCAGGAAGCTCATAAAAAGTTGTCAGTGGAATAAAGACGCGATAGCCGACACCTTGTGTATCCACCACAATGTGAGAAATTCCCTTATAAGCAATTTTACCGGATAGTAGGGCGATCATATCAAATGGGCTGCTCCTTTAAAAAATTAGCTTGGCAGATTGCAGTAGCCAGCGCATCCGCTGCGTCCGCGGGCGGCAGGGCATCAAGCTTCAAGATAGTCTTCACCATCATCTGCACCTGGCGTTTTTCCGCCCGGCCATAACCGACAACTGCCTTTTTAACTTCCAGCGGCGAATATTCAAAAACGGGAATACCATGGTCTGCGCAAGTAAAAATCACCACGCCCCGGACCTGGGCCTGCCGAATCAGACTGCGGACATTTTTCCCATAGAAAATATTTTCCAAAGCGACCACCTGCGGATTTGTTTCAACGATGACCGCACAGAGTTGTGAATAGATATGCGTTAATACTTCAGACAAAAGTGAATCTTTACGAGGTTTAATTTCACCATGAGCAATATGACGCAGATAATTACCGCTTTTATCAATCACGCCATAGCCTGTCACATGGCTTCCGGGATCGATGCCTAAGATTCGCAAAATATCAGCTTTCGTTAAAAAATCAGTTTTGTTTCCTAACTCAATTTTTCCATGACATCTTCATCGATGTCAAAATTGGAGTAAACATTCTGCACGTCATCGTTGTCTTCCAGCTTCTCCATCAATTTCAGCATGGACTCCGCCTTACCCGCTTCCAGCTTCACTGTATTGGAAGGAATCTTGCTGATGGACGCTTCCAGGTGTTTGATGCCTTTGGCATCGATGGCTTTTTTCACCGTTTCAAAAGCCGCCGGTTCCGTGATCACCTCAAATTCGCTGCCTTCAGCCCTCACATCTTCCGCTCCGGCCTCCAGCGCAAGTTCCATCAGTTCGTCTTCGCCGATAAGTTTCTTATCGATGACAATACTCCCTTTTTTTGCGAATATCCAGGACACGCAGCCGTTTTCCCCCAGATTGCCGCCGTGCTTGGAAAGGATGTGACGAATCTCCGCGACGGTTCGGTTTTTATTATCCGTCATGACATCGACGATGACCGCCGCGCCGCCCGGACCGTAGCCTTCATAAGTGATTTCTTCATAAGCCGCCGCGCCTTCGCCGCCACCGGTGCCCTTTTTGATTGCCCTGTCAATATTATCCTTAGGCATGTTTTCTTCTTTGGCCGCCATGACTGCCTGCCTCAGACGAGAATTGCCTTCAACATCGCCGCCACCCAGACGCGCCGCTAAAGTGATTTCCTTGATAATTTTGGTAAATATTTTACCACGTTTGGCGTCAATCGCCCCTTTTTTCCGTTTGATGGTGCTCCATTTAGAATGGCCGGACATATTGTCTTTCTCCTGAAAAAAGATAATCTTGTATACTTTTTTGCCTCATAGCATAAGGCGATAAGCTTGTAAAGTTAATTACATTTTTACCGGAAGGTTTCATCGTCGGCACAACCGCGCCGACGAAGGCAACAGCGGCAGAGAGAGAAGAGTGCTCGTCAAAATCACTGGGGAATAGGAAGAAGGACGAGGGGCTGAAGGCTGAAGACCTAAGGATCAAAGCGGCACGGCTGGCGCCTCTTTGATCATCAGGGTTTGTCAGACTTGATCACGTTGGGGATATCCTTCCCGCCAGTATAAAAAACAACGAGCTTGACCGGAATCTTGCCATTATTGATCCCGTTGTGACGGGTGTTGACAACTTCAATGATGACATCGCCTTCCTTGAACGCAGCCGGTTTTCCACCCTCTATTTCCACCGTCAGATGACCGGACATCACATAAGCATATACCGGGACAGGGTGACTATGCCAACCCGTTTTAGCGCCCGGCGCGATATCCACGGTCATGACCGTTATTTTAGGATGGTCTGTTTTTAGATAAGTAATGGGATCGCCGCTGCTCGTCATCTCCGCTTGAAGGATGACCTTTCCCTGTACACCCGCATCATACTCGGCCGCTCCGGCCGGAAAGGACAGCAGCAGGAAGACTATCCATACCCACGTACGACTTTTTATCAATACCATACATGTCCTCTCAGCAGACAGATTCATTTATTCCTTTAGCCTCAACGCAAAGCCTGACGCCACTATTGTCACTAACATATAGATTAATGATCCCGTTTTCAAAACATAATGAACGAACAAAACCGTTTTGACGACGCACATTCTTTTCGGTCGCCATTTTCTAATTTTAAAGCAAGGTCTTAAACTCCGGAAGAATATCGATTTTCTTTATGCTGGACAAATCTCCCATATTTTACCCGCCAGCTTTTAGTGAGACTCAGCTTGAAGAAGAGAAGTACACTGCAAACCGTAAGTCGAACTATCCCGATAGCGCAGTATATCGGGGTTAGTACAATTCTCCTATCACCTAAAGCGTTCAACACGTTATGCCTTTTTAGCGTTTCGCAAACAAGGCGGCTAAACTCAGAGAAACCGATGGACGATCCAACAGCCGGAACCCGGCCTTTTGCGCCGTGCCTATTGCAGCGTCGAATTGCGGTCTGGAAACATGCAGTTTGGGTTCCGCCAGAAGAAATTTGCCTTCATCTTTCAAGATAGCGTGCAATTGCGCAAAGAATCTCTCCTGACCCGGCACCTCGTGCGCCATCCAGAAGGCCAGAATAAAATCGGCCAGGACCGAAACATTCAGAGAAACCGGACTGGCCAGCTGCGAAGTAATCCGGTGCGCGACGCCAGCGCCCAAGGCCCGCTTTGATATAGCCGCCAGCATTTCTTCCTGAATGTCCACCGCGATGACCTGTCCGCTATCCCCCACCAGGCGGGCCATGGGAATGGTAAAAAAACCGATGCCGGGGCCGACGTCCACGACGGTATCGCCCGCCCTGACATAGGGTCTGATGATTTGATCGGGATTTTGGATCCTTCGTCGAACCCCGTTATCAAATGTAAAGCACAGCCAGCGAGGGCAAACATGGTGCTTTCTAAAAAAAAAGAGGTCGCCTATTCTGCTCATAATATTTTCCTTTGACAGCACAAACAATGAATAATTAATTTGACTGGTTTCGCCACGGCGCTGCGGATTTTTAAACCGAACTCGCCAAAAATGAACTACCCCGCAGCAAGCTACGGGGTATCAAAACCGAACAACTCGAGCTGCTGACTATGCAATTTCTTATATTCCTTTTCCCGTCCTTGCTTCTTCACGTATTCCGTAATGCTTTTCTCATTGCCAAATTGCCCA
>JANYAF010000149.1 GCA_025355175.1 Deltaproteobacteria bacterium
CTATTGAGGTAAATCTCAAAAGTGCGGAACTGCTGAGGGAAATCCCGGAGAGATGGAGTTTCAACCTGCCAGAAGCCTTTTTCGGGAGCGCCGACCGGATCAGGCGATATAAATGCTTTAATGGTACTTAAATGACGATGCCCCGAGAGCCACATCAGAAGATTCGGATGGCTTTGCAGTTCCGCAATCAGACCCGGCAGGGTTACGGCATTTTGAGGATTTAGCCACCAACCCATTTCGGAATTAGGTGCAGTCACTTCGACGTTTATCGGTATGTGCGCGGCAATGATCATGAGCTGACCTGCCGCATCGCCATCCGCAAGTTCCTTTTTAAGCCAGGCCCAACGCGGCTGATCCAGAAAGCCATGCCCGTGAATGTCGGCAGAGCCGTCGTCTTCCTTCTGGGTATTGTCGAGTACGATAACCTTGATCGGAATATCCGACTTGGGCGCGAAGCTATAACAGGCAAATCCATTTTTGGCACCGGTTAAGTTGAAACCGTGACCGGCAGGACTTGACGACGTTTTAAAAAATTCGCTCATCCACTCGGTTCTCAAAAGTGAGCGGCGATCCGGATCGGCGGCAACTTTGGGCGGGCTCACGAAATTTCCGACAGGTCCGGCGTATTTGATATCACCGTAAGGCGTCGAGCCGTCGAGCACACCCATATAGTAGTCACGGCTGTTAATTTTTGTAAGGTCTCTGAGGACATCTCCCGTGGCAAAGACTTCATCAGTAATGTAAGATTGCCGAAGATCCTTACGGAGGCTAAAGTCTACAGGGATTGAACCCATCCAGAAATGATCGTGATTGCCGAGAGTCTGATACCAGTGGATCGTCTTATCCAGTCCTGCCGCCTGGTAAGATTTCTGATAATCGATGGTGTCGGCCCCCAAATGGGCGCCGGAACTGGGCGTAATGACCTTGCCATCCAGGACATCGATATACCAGCGTGTTTCGTTGTACTGAGTTGTATTGCAGGTGTCGCCCAGAGAGAGGCCGAAATCGATGGGATTTTGTTTGTGCAGAGCATTGACCGTCTGGACGGCGGCATCGAGAACCTGCGTTGTATATAGCATGCTCCCTGAATAGATAGCGGCCCCAATCGGCAATGTGGGATGAAGGCTTTGAATATAGATCAACTGATTGGGCGATTCTTTGTCGGTGATATGAATGTCGGAGATGGTAAAGAAATTCAAAAGTTTTGTTTTTTTAGTAACAGCGGAACCGCTATAGGCAGCCGGCATGATATCGAGTCGTTTGTCGTAGGGGAGACCCGGGCCATACGTCCAATTTCCATAGCCGTATTGACTGTATTTGGCAATCTCACTCAGAGCAATCGCTGTAGAAGGCGTTGTGCCCGGCGCAATGGTCCTCTGGAGCGTCGTTTGAACATCGGAAGCAATCGGGTATCCCTTGGGTTGACTCTGATTTTTAACCACGCCTGTTGAGCATCCCGATAAAGAGAAAATCAACAGGCTCATTAAAAAGGCTAAACAGACCTTATTGAACTTATGCGATGGTTTCATGAAACGCCTCCTTTTCCGCCAGCGGTCTCCATCAAAGGGAGGAATACAGGTATTTGTGGTTATACGCTCCCTGAACGAATAAGGAAAGATGATTCTCTGTTGTCATATCTCCTTGCTTTTCAAATGGATTTGTGAACAAATTTTAATAAATCAAACAATACGTTCCTTTTCCAAAAGGAGATGGTTATGAAAGTCAAGACCCAGGAGCTTTTTAATTTTTATTCACACCTTATCGGAATGATCGCCGCCGTCATCGGCACCATCTATCTGGCAATCGTTGCCAGTTCGTCGGCGTCCGGCCTTGTCACCGCGCTCATTTATGGAATTTCCGTTGTTTTCCTTTTTTCAGCCAGCACGCTGTACCATGCTTTTAAAAAGGAAGAAAATGAGCTGTCTTTCTGGAGAAAAATGGACCGGCTGGCCATTTTCTTCATGATTGCGGGAACTTTTACGCCGGTATGTTATTTTTGTCTGGAAGATCCCTACAAATGGTGGATGATTGCCTTCCAGTGGAGTTTGGTGGGCGTTGGCGTGATTTCCCAGATTTTCTTCCCCAGGGCGCCGAGAAAACTGTATGCAGTGATTTATCTATTCATGGGCTGGTCAGCGCTTTTCACCGTCAGGCAGATGCTGGCTAATATGTCTGCATCCCAGGCAGTCCTCCTGGTTTCGGGCGGCATCGCCTTTACACTGGGGGCCATTATTTACGCCATCAAAAAACCAAAAATACTTCCGGGTGTTTTCAGTTTCCATGAGGTCTTTCACATCATGGTACTGATCGGCGGAGTGCTTCATTACGCCATGATCTACGGGGTTTATTTCCAACTGAGCGCTTAACTAATGGATCCTTCTCTTTCGCTCACACCACCCGGCAAAACGACGGGGAAGCTTCTGGCAGATGAGTCGGCGTTATTTATCAACGAGTATGAAAAGAACTATGCCGCAGGGGAAAGCAAACCTCCGGATGTTGGGATGCCGTTTCTTTTGTACGCACCCCAGTCCGACGTAGGCGTGCTCCTCATTCATGGGCTGATGGCTGCGCCTGAGGAAGTCAGGGAGTGGGCGAATTTTCTTTACGCAAAAGGCCTGACCGTTTATGCGCCAAGACTTTCCGGTCACGGAACATCCTCTGAAGATCTCTCGGTTCGCAGCTATCATGACTGGCTTGCTTCGGTTGATCGCGGCCATGCCATTCTAAAAACATGCTGCAAAAAAATTCTGCTGGCCGGTTTTTCAACCGGAGCCGGTCTTGCTCTGCAATCGGCTATCCTGAAACCCCATGATTTTGAGGCTGTGATAACCGTCAGCGCACCGCTAAAATTTAAAAGTTTTTCATCCAGCTTTGCCGAGCTTCTGAATGGCTTCAATCATTTCTGTAATTTGATAGGTATGGACAACCTGGCAAGGAAGTTCGTAAAAAATGATGCAGATAATCCCCATATCAATTATCTCCTATGTCCGGTCAGTTCCTTTGTTCAGGTTAAAAAACTCATGAGAAATGTCCGCCAATCACTTTCTGAGATTGATATTCCGGTGCTTGTCATTCAGGCTAAAAATGATCCCAAAGTTGCCCCCGAAAGCGGTCCCACGATATTTCAACACCTTGGGTCGGACAAAAAGCATTTTGCCTGGGTTGATTATCATATGCACGGAATTGTTCGTGGCGGCATAGCCCTCGACGTTTTTAAAGAAGTGGAATCATTTCTTGCGGCTTACATTCTGATCAATCCCCTTTCTCCTTAAATAATCATTTTGACCCAATCGCAATTACGATGTAAGATGCCACATTGCTAAAATAATTGCATCAATGGCCCATACTCATGGTTGAAGGAAAAAAAGATAAAACGGCCCGGCGTGAAATACGCACAGAGTCGTTCAAGATGAAGGTCGCCGGCACCTGGGACGTCCTGTCTGATGCTGTCAAGAACTTTGGCAACAACGGCAACGACAATCAGGCGGCGGCCATTGCCTTCTATGCTGTTTTGTCCGCCATTCCGCTTTTGATTCTAACCATCATTGCCGCCGGATCTTTCTTCAGTTCCAATCCGGATATTCAGAAAAATATCGTCGCCGCCGTTCAGAATTTTCATCCCTATTTTTCCGAGAATATTCTCGATCAGCTGGGACAAATCGAGGGCAAGCGCAAAGTTCTAGGCTGGATCGGGGTTCTGGGCCTCGTCTGGTTGTCGGCTGCAATCTTTAACGCCATTGAATCAGCGCTCAACATTATTTTCCGGTCCCGGCGGCGGCTGAATTATTTCGTTTCCAAACTGATGGCCGTCTGCATGATACCGACAGCCTGGATTATCGGCGGCTTGAGCGTGATCATCGGCTATGTGGCGCCGCTACTTGCAAAGAAACCGTTGCTGTTGCCCGGTGACATCGAAATTTCATTGACCTTACCGGCGCAAATTGTTCTGCGTTATATTGTGCCGTATTTGATGGTCGTGATTTTAGTTACCGCCATTTACCGGATCATCCCCACGGCAAAAATCCGCTTTTCCGTGGCTCTGGCCGGCAGCGCGATTTTCGCTTTTCTTCTGGAAATCGCCAAACAGTTTTTCACCTGGTATGTGACCAACCACGCCCGCTATCATACTATCTTCGGATCGATGGAAACGGTCGTGATTCTGCTCATCTGGGTTTTTTATGTGGCACTGATCTTTTTGTTCTGCGCCGAAATAATGTCCTCCTATGTGCGGCGTGATGCTCTGCTTTTGGAGAGAGCGCTGCTCAAACCGCATCATTCCAACTTGAAAGTGGATGAACGACTCTTTAAAAGATTCGGCCACACCTACACGCAAGACAGCATCATTTTCAACGAGGGCGATCCGGGACGCGAGATGTATTATATTCTTTCCGGCCGCGTCAGACTGGAGCGTGTTGATTGTTCGGTAAAAAAGACGCTGGCGGAAATGGGACCGGGTCAATATTTTGGCGAGATGGCCGCACTCATCGACATCACACGCACCGCAACGGCAAGGACTCTGGAAGACAGCCATCTGGCTGTGATTGATGACGCGACCTTCCAGGATCTGATCCGCGAAAGCCGGGAAGTAGCAATCTTGATGCTGCGGGAATTTTCCACGCGCCTTAAAAATTCCAACACCCTGTTGGAAGAGTTTACCAATCTCTGGACACGCCTGATGATCATCACGCATATTCTGGATCAGCCCCGGGCGGCTATGGAAGAACACATCGCCGGACTTGCCCGACTAACCCAAAAGGAACCTGATGAAATAAGAAATTTAATTGACGAGTTGGCCGGTCAAAACATCCTGATCCTCAAAGATAACCGGACGCTGGAAATCGCCCGCGAGAAAATGTGGTCCATGATCGATTCCGGCACCCTGAAAAAATGTTTTCTGGAAGAAGAAAATTTTGAGCGTGAGGCCGAGAAAGATACGGAAGGAAAGAAAACATCGTGACAAGAAATCTTGATTGGCGTGAACTCAAAACCATTCTGGCTGATCGCCGGATTTCCACGGGCGAATCCGTTCTCCATTTGCATTCTCATGATGAATCGTTTCACGCGCCGGTTCTTCCGGATGTCGTCGTGTGGCCCCATACCACCGCGGAGGTCAGCCGTCTTGTCCGATGGGCCGGCCAAAACAAAGTGCCTGTCATCGGCTGGGGCGGAGGAACCAGCCTGGAAGGCAATCCCATCCCCGTGCAGGGCGGCATGGTCATCGATTTTAATGAAATGAACCACGTCATCGCCGTCCGTCCCGAAGACTTCCAGGTGGATGTTCAAGCCGGTGTGATTTACAAAGAACTCAACAAAACGCTCGCCCGCGACGGCCTTTTCTTTCCACCCGATCCGGGCGCCGCGGCTACGATTGGCGGCATGATCGGCAACAATGCCAGCGGCATCCGCTCCGTCCGCTACGGCGCGACAAAGGATTATGTCATGCGTCTGGTTGTTGTTCTACCCAATGGCGACGTGATCCGTGTGGGAAACCGCGCGCGGAAAAGTTCATCCGGTTATAATCTTCCGGCCCTTTTTACCGGATCGGAAGGCACCCTGGGTCTTATCACCGAAGCCACATTAAAACTGGTCGGCCTGCCCGTCAACTTCATGGCCGTGCGGGCAACCTTCCCAACCATCCTCAATGCGACCACGACGGTTTATCAAATCATGCGCGCGGGGCTTACGCCTGCCGCCATGGAATTTCTGGATGCCAATGTCGTGCACGTGCTTAATGCCGACCGCGGCCTTTCGCTTGACGAAAACCCAACACTGCTCATGGAATTTTCCGGATACAGCGAGCAGGGCCTCATTGAAGAAATGAATTTTGTGGAAGAGATTTGTCAGCAAAACGGTGCGCTTTCGCTCGATCGCGGCATCGGCGCCGAGCAACGGGCGCGCTTGTGGGAAATACGGCATCAGACCTATGAATCGATCAAGCGTTACCACACAGGCCTTTCTCCCCTGATCATGGACGTGGCAGTGCCACTTTCGCGTTACAGCGAAATGGTGCAATTCAGCAAAAATGAAGTTCGTGATCTGACGGCGTACCTTTTCGGTCACGCCGGCGACGGCAACATCCATGTTCATGTCATGGATGATACGCGGGATCCAAAACGCTGGGCGCGCGTGGAAGAAGCCAGCCGCAACATCGTGATGAAGGCGTTGGAATTTGAAGGCACCTGCACCGGTGAACACGGCATCGGCATCGGCAAAAGCTGCTTTATGGAAACAGAACATGGGGAGAGCCTTACCCTCATGAAGCGCCTGAAAGCATTGCTGGACCCGGACAATCTGTTCAATCCCGGAAAATTCTTCTAATGAACGGGCGGTTGTTAAAATATAAATTTCTATGCGGAACACTTTTTGACGGCAGAATACAACAGCTTTTTTCATTGGGGAGGAACTCCGGAATGTATTCAAAAATGGCAATAGGTGACAAAGCTCCCGATTTCAAATTTCAAACACCGTGGGATAGTGAGGCGTTTTTTTATGATGCTGTTGGTAATCATCCGGCTGTTTTATTTTTTCTGCGCTATTATGGCTGTCCCGTCTGCCGGATGGAAATGGTCATCATAAAACAGGAAATCGATGTTGTCAGGCAAAAAGGAGCGCATGTATTTGTGGTTCTGCAAAGTGCGCCGGAAATGATTGCTTCTTTAATCAAAAGAGATGATTTCCCCTTCACGATTATTTGTGACCCCCAGGGGAACGTATTTAAACGGTATGGTGTGGAAGCGGGTGGACTGATCGGATATCTGCATCCGGCCGGTCTGTTTGCGGCAATCAAGGCCGTCCGTCAAGGTTTCCGACATGGTAAATTTGAAGGGAAGGAAACACAACTCCCGGCCGCGTTTGCCATGACGACGGAAAAGGTCGTCACGTACGCGCACTATGGAAAAGATATCGGCGACATCCCCTCGTTGATGGTGATGGCAACTGGCCTATAACAGGCATAATCCGGGGACGGCATACGAGTTATTGACAAGAGCCGTTGGGACGAAATGGACCAGTCAGGTCCGCCTTGGACTGTTGTGCGGCAACAGGTGATGTTCTGTTTCCCGGCGATTTTGCCAGTTGCTGATTTTGATACACAAAGTTTCTTGACAAGCCCAAACAGCGCCCATATACTTTGGCGGCACAAAAGCAATGATCTACTATTGAAGGAGGTATGTCAGGACAAGATGAACATGGAAAGGATGCTTCAGGACACCACCTTGCGCTATCCGGAAAATCCGGCCATCATTTATGAAGGCAAACAAATACCCTATAAAAAGCTGAACCAGTTCGTAGAGGCTCTTGCCCATCACCTGCAAGGGCTCGGCGTTCGGAAAGGCGATAATGTCGCTATCATGATTTCCAACTGTCCGGAATTTATCATTTCCTATTTTGCCGCTTTAAGGCTTGGGGCCGTTGCCGTAACTCTGAACGTCATGTCCACCTCTTACGAACTCCAGCATCTTATTGAGAATAGCGAGGCCAAAGTCTTTATCACGACAGACAACCTGGCCAAGAGATTCCAGGCCATCCAGGAGACGCTCCCCCTCTGCCAACACCTGATCACGACCAGCGGCTTGAAATCCGGATCCCTTTTCGACGAAATCATCCACAGCGGATCTGTGAGCGCGGATCTGCCTGTGCTTCAGGGGAGTGATCCGGCCGTCATGATCTATACGGCAGGTCTCATGGGAAAACCCCTTGGCGCTGTTTTAACGTATAATAATCTTGCCACCCAGGCGGATCTGCTCCGCACAATCTGCAACGGCACAAAAGACGATCGCTCCCTGGCCGTTATTCCCCTCTTCCATTCCTTCGGCGCGGCCGTCAATATGCTGTGCCCCCTCTGTTTGGGCGGTGCAATCGTGCTGATGGATCGCTTTACGGTGGAGAGCATCTTTGCAACGATCCAAAAGGAAAAGGTGACCTACCTCACAGCCGTTCCACGGCTCTTTATGGGCATGCTGTTCCACGATAAGCTCAAAGACTACAATCTCAGCTCCATGCGCTTTGGCATCACAGGCGGGTCTCCCATGTCGCCGGAACTGTTTGCCGAGTTTGAAAAACATCTTGGCATTCAGGTGCTGGAAGGGTACGGACTGACGGAAACATCTCCCTGCTGTATATTCACCATGCCCGACAAGGTGCAGAAACCCGGATCCATCGGAACAGTTCTGCCGGGTGTTGCGGCGAAGGTCGAAGACGATGCCGGTGGTGAAGTGGCTGCGGGCGTGATTGGAGAGCTGGTTGTCCGCGGTGCTGTCGTTATGCAGGGTTACTACAAGGATGAGGCAGCGACAGCTGAAGTCATCCGCAACGGCTGGCTTCACACGGGCGATCTGGCCTATATGGACGAGGAAGGCTACGTTTTTCTGGTCGGTTTGAAGAAACGCATGATTATTACAAGCGGTTTTAATGTCTATCCCAAAGAGGTGGAGTTAATCCTGGATAGGCATCCCGCTGTTGTCGCATCGAAAGTTGTCGGTGAAAAAGACCTCATGCGGGGAGAGATTGTCAAAGCGCTTATCGTGAAAAAACCCGGTGACGAGACAGACGAAAAAGAAATCATGCAACATTGCCGGGATTATCTGTCCGCCTATAAGGTTCCCAGAGGAGTGTCGTTTGTCGCAACCCTCGATTCTCAGGCAATATGAAGATCAACTGATCATTCACAAACCATCTCGCCTGGGTCTTTAAGAATCCGGTGCGCTCAAATGACTGCGATCGTTCATGAGCTCGATATGAGCCTGTCCCTCCCGAATACTGATCAATGTTTTGGAAGCGTTATCCACGCAGGTGCTGCGAAAGTCGGAAAGGCTGATCTTTCGCAGGCGGCAAAGAATCGCGGCGATCGTGAAGTTATGCGCAACGATCAGCGCGTTTTCTCCGCCTGCAATAATCTTTTCAATGGGCGGCCAGGCCCGTGTCTGCAATTCGGTCAGGGATTCTCCACGCGGCATTCTGACGGATGCCGGATCGGCAATCCACCGGTGGAGAAATTCTTTTTCGCAGGCCATCAACTCCTTAAAAGTCAGGCCTTCAAAATCCCCCTGATCCATTTCCACCAGTTCAGGATGAACTTCTATCTTTCTCTGGTGAAAGCTGTTGATGATTTCGGCAGTCTGATAAGCCCTCTTCAGCGGACTGGCATGAATGGCGCCGATATCGGAATCTTTCAGGGACAAGGCCAGCCTCTGGGCCTGTTCAATGCCTGCCTCACTTAATTCGATATCGCTTGTCCCCTGAATCCGGCCCTCTTTATTCCAGATTGTTTCGCCATGACGGATCAGAATCAGTCTCATGCTTTCACCAAGACGGCCATGCGGGCAATGACCTGCATGGCCGCCATCGAAGATATTTTTAGGCTTTGAAACTGTTCAATTTCGCCAGCGTCGCTTCCGCCTCGCTGATGATACGGTCGATCAGTTCTTTGGTGGTTGGGTTGTCGGTAATGCCGCCGCAGCATTGTCCTGCGAAAAGAATGCCGCCTTCCACATCGCCCTCGTTGAGGGCTTTGAGGTGCTTCATGTTGCCCACCGCCTGGCGCGCCAGCACCATCAGCGGATGCCCTTCCTCGGCTTTGAGCATTTCCAGGCTGACCCCCACAAACTTGGCAAAGGACAGATTCATCAGGCGTTTGATCAAAAGTGCGCCCTTGATGGCGTCCACCACCGGGAAGCCGCGCTTCATCATGGCTTCGGCTTCTTTGGTTTTCAGCACACGACCGTCCATGCCATCAAACACGTTGCCATAGAGGGTATCCTGTTCGGTCGCCTCGATGCATAACTTTTTAAAGTTGTCATGCACCATGCTCTCCTTGACTACCATGAAACGACTGCCCATGGAGATGCCGTCCGCACCCAAAGCCAGCGCCGCCGCCAGCCCCCGTCCATCATAAAACCCGCCCGCGGCGATGAGGGGAACTTTGACTATCGAGGCAACAAGGGGGAGCAAAACCATGGACGTGGCCGCCGCGCCGTGCGCCGCCGCTTCATGGCCCGTGACAACCAGCGCATCGCAGCCCATCTGCACGGCCTTGGCCGCGTGCTTGGCGATGGCGATGGTGCCCACGACTTTGCCGCCGTAGGCATGCACGTCATTCACAAACCAGGGTTTCCCCAGCGAATAATTAATGATGGGAACTTTTTCCTCGATGGCAACGGCGATATTTTCCTTCGCCCCCGGCCCTACAAGAATCTGATTGATACCAAAGGGTTTGTCCGTCATTGAACGGATTTGTCGGATGTTTTCCCGCGTTTCCTTCGGGTTGCAGCGCGCGATAGCCAAAAGCCCCAGACCTCCGGCTTTGCAAACGGCCGCCACCAGTTTAGGTTCTGTAATCCAGTTCATTCCGGCCAGCATAATGGGATGCTCAATGCCAAACATTTGCGTCATTCTTGTTTTGAACATAATCTTCTCCTTATCTGTTATTGAATAATTTTAATATTCTTCATGCTTTTGTTCAGTACCGGAAGCATAAGAGATGAAAGGGTGGATGTCAAAACAATTTTATTCTGCAAGAAACGAAAAAAAGCGCCAGAGGACTCCGGTCATTGACATTGCCGGTTATTCTGATAAAAACAAACCATCATTTATTTCATAGTTGTTCGGATGGAGAAGACAAAATGAAACTGATAACGTTCGGAATGCTGGACGAGTTGATCGCCAAAGCAGGCAAAACTGAGAGGCTCAGGATTAATCACAATATCCACGAATCTTTATCCGACCCCGTGCAGCGATTATTCATCGCGGCCTGGCGCTCCTCGTATTTTCGACCGCACCGGCATCCGGAAAAAAGCGAGTTTGCCATTGTGATTCGCGGCCTTTTTGATGTTATTTTTTTTGATGACGAAGGTGTTGTTACCGAGCGGATTTCCGCGGGACCGGGTACGGATACATTCGCCATGGAAATCCCGGCAGGCAACTACCATACATGGATTCCCATGGCGGAACAATCCGTATTTTTCGAGGTGAAAGCGGGGCCTTACGATCCTGCAACCTCACTTTTGTTTGCACCCTGGTCACCTGCGGAAGGCACCGCGCAGGTTAAAGAATTCCAGGCCTGGCTTCATGCTGCACGCATCGGCGAACGGATTTTGTAAACATCGATAAACAATCCTGTGCAAACCCGCGCGCCACCTTTTAGGGGGTTCGGCCCCACATACCCCACGTGCCGATACGTTAATTCCGTTTTCTAAATCAAAAAGGAATTCATCAGACTTTCTGGATTTCTTTCATAACCGACAACTCCGGTTTTCCGCCGATAAAGGCGGCGCTTGCCACAAAAAACTCTTTGAAGTACGGCGTGGAAGAATGAAAATCCAGGGCGGCTTTATCTTTGTATTGTTCGACCACCACCAGCATGTTGGGATTGGCTTTGTCTTGATTGAGGGAATAAAGAACCGTACCCTCCTCCGAAGCCACTTTGGACATTAACGCCTTGAAGGCGGTTACGGCTTCATCCATCTTTCCCTCTTTAACAGGCAACTTGGCTATGACTGTAAGCATTTTGATACCTCCCCTATTTATTATTTATTCCGTATTAACGCGTTTGGTTTCATAACACAACTAAGGTCTGACAAGCAAGATGTCCCTGATATTTAAATGAAGCGATTCAACCAATAAACAGGCAAGACCCAGCCAGGTATCCACTGAATATATTGACCTATTCTGGGCGTTCTATTTATTTCTTTGACATATGATGTCATTTTCCCTATACTTCACCGCCTTGCGAAAAAATCTTTAGAGAAAGAAGGGAGTTACACAAGAAAACATGGTTTATCTGCATGGCATCGGGCATTTTCATCCCGAAAATATAATTTGCAACAAGTTTCTGGAAGATCTGAACATCGGTACGACCGTCGATTGGATTATGGAACGCGTCGGCATTGAATCACGCCGAACGGTATTGCCTCTGGATTATCTCACCCAGACAAAGAACGCCGATCCCCGAGAAACAGACAAAGTGCGTCTTTATTCGGATGCCCAGATGGGGGGCCAGGCAGCCAGGATGGCGCTTACTCGAGCCGGACTGAAAGTTGAAGATATCGGCATGGTCATTTCCGGAAGTTCTCTTCCCCAGTATCTGACACCCGCCGATGCTTCAACCGTCGCTTGCGACCTGGGCATTGATGTTCCCTGCTTTGACATCAATTCCGCCTGTGCAACCTATGGCGTTCAGATGCGGTATCTGGATTCGGTCAAACCGGAAAAACTGCCACCTTACATTCTGGTAACCAATATCGAAGCGGCAACAACGACTATCGACTATTCCGACCGCCGTTCTGCCGTGTTATTCGGCGATTGCGCCACGGCATCGATTCTCTCCACCACCGTGCCTGCCGATAAAATATTTTCTGATTGTGAAATGGCATCCAAACCGACCATGTGGGATAAGGCGGTTGTGCCGCGCTGGGGCTATTTCTATCAGGACGGCAATGCGGTTCAGGGATACGCCATCCGTAAGACTACCGACGGTTTGCGCAGCCTGCTTGCTTCAGTGCCGGATGCGGACAGGAGCCGTTTTTTCTTTATCGGCCATCAGGCCAACCTGGGGGTGTTACAGACCGCCGCCGAAAGGTCGGGAATGTCTCCCGAAAACCACTGGTACAACGTCAATCGCTTTGGCAATGTAGGGTGCGCCGGAGGACCTTCGGTTTTAAGCCAGCACTGGGACGAACTGCGCTCAGGTGACCATGTGGCCATGGCCCTGGTTGGCGCGGGCCTTACCTGGACGCAGATGCTGCTGACGATCAAATGAACTACCTCGCAGCAAGCTACGGGGTATCCAAAATGGCAAGGAGCAAAGCAAGCTTCGGGGAATATAACCCGGAGAGATTTAAATAGCTTTCCATTGCGAATTCCTCAAAACACATTTTTCCACCTTCTCGCAAGATTGCCTGAATGATCTGTGTTCCCCTGTCCTTATTTTGGTTTTCCGGTTAGGGGTTTTAATTTTTCATAATCTGCGGCATTAAACCTCTTCACTGCTTCATCGTCTCGTATGACAGCCGGATCAAATAAAACACGTTCCAAAATGTCGGGTTCCGAATACCCCAGGGTGGCATATTGCCTTCCCAGGGCATTATTGACGAGATCCTGGTAGCTGGCACTGGTCCAATTTATGAGGCCCTGCTTCTGGATTTCCTCTTCGTCTGCGTATGCCTCGTGTGCATCCGTTACTTCCTTGGCAAATTGTTCACCATACGATTTCGTGAGCAGATAACTCCATAAGACATGTCGTGACGCGTCTTCCGGAAATTTCGGATTTTGCTGGGTAGCAAGCAGAGCGGTAGCCTCGGCTTTATCGCGAATTTTTATGAGAAGCGGCGCCTTCATGGGATTACGGGCGATGACGGCTATATCTACCGGGTTCGGTTTCTTGCCCGTCATCTGGGAAACGATTTTTCCCAGATCACTTTTGTCCATGATAAGCCGGTATTCCTCACCGTTGTTCTCTATCGATAATTTTGCGGTACAGGGTTTCCCTTCGAGCTCAAACTTCGCGGTAGCTGAAAAAGACAGGGGTATCTTCGTAACGCCGAGTATCACAAACCGCTGGATCTCTTCCTTCAGAACACTGAGTTGCGCAAGGATACCGGACATTCCCAACCCATCAAAATTGATCACGATTTCAAAATTAGCACCCTCTATATAATTTGCGGTCCCGGGCAGATCCACACCCTGCTGCTTCATTTTTTGTTTCACGCTCAATCTTCCAGCACTCAAGAGGAAGGCGCGCTGGGAAAAATTTTCCATACTGACCGTCATCTCGCCAATTTTCAAGGAAATGTCCTCAGTCACTTTGATAGCTTCATTCCGCACCAGACGGGCATCCATTGAAACATCCGTCCATTTCACGGCGTTCCAGGCACTCCAACTGACGCTGCCAAAACTCGGCCGGGTATATTCAAGATTGGGAATTTTGACACTCTCCGTCATATGATCAAGCAGCTTGTCAGATACTTTTTCTAAAATTAAGCCGGACGAGAAATAGAGCCCGACCACCAATATCAATATGAAACTCATTAAAATGACAGCCAGTTTTTTCACACGCAGAACTCCCCTCAGGTTTATAATAGCTTCCGGATGGGAGTAACTACCACAAAGCGGACCAAATGTCTGTGGCTATTTATTGCTTCAGGAACCACAAGTAATTGATGATATTGTTGTGATAATTGTGATAGAGAGTTAGACCATAATCCAGGGAGGTCTCGCATCATGAAGAAGATATTGGGTATCGTGTTTGCCGCGATCATCATCGTCGTGCCGGGGTGGGCGAAAGCCGCCGACGCTGACCTGCCCGTCCCCATCCAGAAATACAATAACATCCGCTACTACAGCATGGGCGTGAGCACGGAGGAACGCCGGACGCTGCCGCAGCTCTACCCGCTGAAGTTGATATTCGCAACCGATCAGGGGCACATGCTCTGCGACGCTGATGTGACGGTGAACGCGGGCGGGAAACCCGTCTTCCGCGGCCGCGCCGAAAACGGGCCGTGGCTGATCATCGATCTGCCGCCCGGCAGCTATGATATCGAGGCCGTTCTGGACGGCAAGACGCGGACCGCAAAAGGCGTGGTGATCACAGCAGGAAAGAAGCGAGCGATCACCCTGAGGTGGAAGACCACGGAAGTGAGAATGGGGCTGAAGGATAATCCGGAGAAATAATACGGATGACCAGCGGGTTAATACCATTATTTGGTATTATATCAACAGGTTTGGCCGCACCACCACATCATCCGACATATCTCGCCCTCTACTCGCCTTACAGGCACTGTAGAGCAGCAGGAAGGCGATTCTTTGTAACCCATTATTCCTGCCCGGCAATTTCCAGAATTTTATCTACGTTAAAAATGCGTTTTTCCTTACGCTCCAGGCAGAATGCAGTGAGCCCCAGGTAGGGATATCCTTTATATTCCATGTCACCCATAAAAAGGGGACGCACCATCCTGCGCGATTTTTCATCCTGTCCCTTGAGGTAAACAATTTCGATATCTTTCTTTTCGAGAATCGCCGTTTCGATCATTTTTATTTTGTCTTCGCGGCTGAACGTTTTAGCGGCTTGCGCGTATTGAATACCGGTAAGAAATTTTACCACCTGCCAGTCCATCAAGATATGACTTTTCTTCAGCGGCTGTTTGAGGACAATGCCGTTAAGTGTGGTGCAGCGCGAGAGAGCCACATACATCTGACCGTGGGCAAACGTGCCGCGTCCTACATCGATCACCACATTTTCAAATGTTTTTCCCTGGCTTTTGTGAATGGTGACCGCAAAGGCCAGACGAACCGGATACTGTGTAAACGATCCGACTTCCTCCGAGCGCAACTCGTCGTCTTTCAGAAAAAAACGGTAAATTTTCCAGGTGTAGGGTGTAATGCGCGCCGTATCGCCGTTGTCCAGTTCGGCCACAATCACATCCTCGCCGTCATCGTCTTGTTCAAACTTTTTGATTTTGCCGATGGTGCCGTTGATCCACTGGCCGAGGGAGTCATTATTGAGCAGCATGATCTGCGCGTTTTTTTTCAGTTTCAGATCCACGGCCGTCGGCCAATATTCCTTGCCGAAATCGCCTTCGATCCGGCCTGCGGCTTTCCAGACCGAGCCTCGCAGTTCGGCCAGGCACTTTTCGTTGATCGTGTCGGCCAGAGCATTGGTACTGGTCAGCGACAGGTAGAAGGACCCGGGGGGCGCTTCAAACCGGGGATCGCAGCGTTTATTAAATTGTGCCAGATCGTCATCCGTTACGGAACGGTTGCGGATCGTGTTGAGCAGACGGACAAATTCATCATCTTTCTGGCGATAGACTTTTTCCAGTTCGACATATTCAATATTCAATTGGTCAAAGACTTTCGCGCTGAAAAAATAGGGCGTCGGGTAGTGACTTTTGAAGATATCGCGCTCCGCAGACGTGACCACCGGCGGCAGTTGATACAGATCGCCGATGAAAATCATCTGAACGCCGCCGAAGGGTTGCTTTTCATCCGGGCCGTTGAGCCGCAGGAATTTGTCGATACAGTCGAGCAGATCGGCGCGCACCATCGACACTTCATCAATGATGATCGCGGTTAGTTTCTTATAGAGGGTCGGTTTATCTTTTTCCGTTTTCTTTTTTGTTTTGATCGACGCTGGCGTTACATTCGGCTTGAAATGAAAAAAAGAATGGATTGTCTGGCCTTCGACATTGACAGCCGCCACGCCCGTCGGCGCCAGAATAACCACTTTCTTTTTGGTGTGACCGCGGAAATACGTGAGCAGTGTGGACTTCCCTGTGCCCGCCCGCCCGGTGATCAGGATGTTTCTTTGCGTCTCTTCCATGAGCGTCATCGCCCGCTGGAATTCGGAATTGAAATCGATTTCGACCGGTTTGGATTTTTGAGTCATGAAATTTTCCTGTATGGCATATCTACTCATAACCACAGTTTGTCCCGGCATTCAATGATGATTATTTGATTTTAAAATAATATTAGGGTAAAAAAACAATAAACAGGTTAATCGGGTGGGTAGATTGGCTCTACCGCCTTTGACCGTTTCCGGGCAGTGAATAACTTAAAAAACAGGAGGATATATGCAGAAGGCATTAATGACAGTTCTGGTGAGTTTTCTAAGTGCGGTGGTTCTTTGTTTATCTGCTTTTGCGCAGACGCAAGGACCTGTGAATATTACAGCTCAGGATCTTCTGATTAAAAGCGAAGTGGAAACCGCGGTCAGCATGCTGGCCGCCATCCATGCCCGACAGCAGAAAGGGGAAATGACCCTGGAAAAGGCCAAGCAGCTTGGGGCCGGGCTGCTCCGGGAACTACGGTACGGGGTTGACGGATATTTCTGGGCCGACACCAAGGAAGGCGTCAATGTGGTTCTCTATGGCCGCAAGGACACGGAGGGACGAAACAGGATCAAGGACAAGGATGCCAAAGGCGTTTTCTATGTGAAGGAATTTCTGGCCAAAGGGAAAGCCGGCGGCGGGTATGTCGAGTATTTGTTTACGAAAGAAGGACAAGCCACCCCGATACCCAAGAGATCCTATGTGCTGGCATTCGAACCCTTCGGCTGGGTTGTCGGCAGTGGATACTATCGCTGAAACAGCCAAAGGCGACAAGGGATTCAAGCAGGATGGTCTCTCTTTTCGAGATGTTACGCGCGGCAGTTTCCGATGCCCGTAAAAAATATTTCTTGTGAAATCGGACAATTAGATATAGTCACAAACAATATTTTAACATGAACGGAAAGCAAGGTTAAATCATGAACACAAAAATGGCAACATTCAGCGAATCGGACATCGACAAAAGAATATTGAAAGCCATAGGCGAGATGGGATTTGAAACCCCGATGCCTGTGCAGCAACAGGTCATTCCCTTTTTGCTGAAACAGACCAGGGATTTAGTTGCCCTGGCCCATACCGGAACCGGTAAAACCGCAGCCTTTGGTATCCCGATTATTCAACAAATCAACATGGCTTCCAAACAAACACAGGCGCTGATTCTGGCCCCCACGCGAGAGCTTTGCCTCCAGATCACAGACGATTTGGCCAATATGGCAAAGTATATCGACAAGCTCAATATCGTGCCGATTTATGGCGGGGCCAATATTGTTACTCAGATTCGTCAGGTGGCCTCCGGCGCGCAGATTGTTGTGGCCACACCGGGCCGGATGCTGGACATGCTCAATCGGAAAAAAGTGAATGTTTCCGCCATCAAATGGCTGGTACTCGATGAAGCAGACGAAATGCTCAACATGGGTTTTAAGGAAGAGCTCAATGGGGTGCTGGCCTCCACGCCCGAGGATAAAAGGGTGCTGCTTTTTTCCGCCACCATGCCGCGCGGGATTGAAGCTATCGCGCACAGTTATATGAAAAAGCCGATGGAAATCACCGTCGGAACCCGCAACACCGGCGCGGAAAACGTTGCTCATCAATATTACGTCGTGCATGCCAAAGACCGGTATCTGGCGCTCAAGCGCATTGCCGATTTTTACCCCGACATTTACGCGATTATTTTCTGCCGCACGCGCACCGAGACGCAGGAAGTCGCCGATATGCTCATGAAAGACGGATATAATGCCGACGCGCTGCATGGCGATCTGTCGCAGGCGCAGCGCGATTCCGTCATGAACCGTTTTCGATCCCGCAATTTGCAAATGCTGGTGGCCACCGGTGTTGCCGCCCGCGGGATCGATGTGGTTGATCTGACCCATATCATCAATTATAATTTGCCCGACGATATTGAAGACTACACTCATCGCAGCGGCCGTACCGGTCGTGCGGGCAAATCGGGCATTTCGATCGTCATCGTCAATATCAAAGAAGTGTTTCGCATAGGCCAGATCGAAAAGCAGATCAGCAAGAAATTTTCGCAGGTCAAAGTTCCCACAGGCTCCGAAGTCTGCGAAAAGCAATTGCTGCATCTGGTGGAAAAGCTTAAATCTACGGAAATTCAGCACGCGGATATCGACCCGTTTCTGCCCGCCGCACTTGCGCGACTTAAAGATTTAAGCAAGGAAGACATTATCGCGCGATTTATTTCGGCGGAGTTCAACCGCTTTCTGAGTTACTACCGCGACGCCGCCGACATCAATGTATCGCAGAAAAAAGAAATGAAGGCCATGCCTTCCCGCACAGCGTCCAAGTCCGGCGGCCTGACGCGCCTTTCGGTTAACCTGGGGAAGATGGAAAAATTCAACGCCAAAAAACTTCAGGCTTATTTGCTGGAGGCGGCCAATATCGCCAAGCTGCACATTGCCAATGTGGACGTGCAGTTGTGCAATTCCTACTTTGAAGTGGAATCGCAGTTTGCCGAAGTGCTGATTGCCAGGTTTGGCAAGGAAAAGTACGCCCAGCGGCGCGTCAAAATCGATTTCGCTGAAAGAGGCGGACGCGGAGATTATCCCGGCAAGCGCTACGCCGGCGGCGCCAAAACCCGCGAATCCTTCTTTTTCAACAAGCGCAAGAAGCCCGCCAAGAGATATTAGCGTGTTCTATGGGGGATGCTGAAGATAATGCCCCCCGCTGGCGGGGGTGGCGCAAAGTGCCGGGGGTGGAAGTATTGATGCCGATGTATTGTTTGTCATACAGGCGGCGAAAGTTCATTTCGTTCTCAATTCTTAAGAACCAGATCAACCAGGCATCTGCGTACATCAGATTTCTGAAGCCAGAATTTCTAGACGAGCTATCTGAATCATGTGAACTTGAGGAAGCATAAAGAGGCACAACAAATACATACAGCCGATCGCTACACTCCGGCTGATTTTTTCGTTACCCGTAAAAGATAGGAATAATATTTCCATTAATTTTGACAAAAGCATCTATTGGTGGTACAGTTAACAATACGATAGGAGGTACAACCAATGCCAAATGCACCAAAAATCATACCCATTTCCGATCTTAGGCAAAATGCCAGCGATGTAGTGAAGAGTGTTTCATCTTCAAGGGAACCGGTTTTTATTACACAGCGTGGAAGAGCGGCTGCGGTATTGGTAAGCATGGAAGTCTACAAAAACGCACAGCATGAAATGGATATTTTACACTTGCTGGCCAGAGGAGAAAAAGAGATAGAGGCGGGAGCTGGTTATGAATTTGACGATGTGCTAAGAGAGGCAGACCTTTATCTTGGGGCTGCAAAACCTTGAGAATATTATTTACGCCTACAGGCCGCCGCCAATTTCTTGAAGCCATTGCGTATATACACAGAGACAAGCCTTCTGCTGCATTATCTTTTCGCCAAAAAGCGGAGAAATCTCTATCTCGGCTCAAGAAATTTCCTGAGTCGGGAAGGCCGCTGCCAGAGTTTCCAGAACTTCTTTTTTGTGAAGTCATTGTAAAGCCCTATCGTTTTTTCTATAAGGTTAAGGATAACGATGTATGGGTAGTTGCGGTATGGCATGGTGCTCAGTTGCCTGATGAACCAGCAAATTAATGGGTAACGTTTGAGCCGATCGCTACGCTCCGGCTGATTTTTTCGTTCGGTGAAAGTTTATAGAAATATGCATGATTTTATGATAACTATCAATTATGATTAAAAAAGTTGTTCGCAAAAGTAGTCTTTATAATCTCCAATCTGCCAAGACCGATCTCTTGTACTGGTTAAGCCGATCTGCGGAAGAACGCGTTGCAACCGTCGATTATCTGAGAAAGCAATATTATGGAAGCACAGAAAGACTTCAAAGAATTGCTAGAGTTATTCAACGGGCATAAAGTTGAATACATGATTGTTGGGGCTTATGCTCTCGCATACCATGGAGCGCCGCGTTTTACCGGCGATATTGATATTTTTGTTAAACCTTCGCTCAATAACGCAAAGAGAATCTTATCTGCTTTGTCTGATTTTGGTTTTGGCTCGCTGAACCTGACAATTGACGATTTTCAGAATCCTGACTCCGTAGTTCAGCTCGGTGTTCCACCAATTCGCATTGACATCATTACTTCAATAACTGGCGTTACATGGCTAGAGGCTGATAAAGGGAAACTGGAAGGGGTATATGGAGATATTCCTGTTTACTTTCTTGGCAGAGAACAATACATAGCCAATAAACGGGCTATTGGCCGGAAAAAAGATCTAGCAGACCTTGAATCTCTTGGTGAAGAATAATTTTTCAAATGAACTACCCCGCAGCAAGCTACGGGGTATCAAAACCGAACAACTCGAGCTGCTGACTATGCAATTTCTTATATTCCTTTTCCCGTCCTTGCTTCTTCACGTATTCCGTAATGCTTTTCTCATTGCCAAATTGCCCA
>JANYAF010000150.1 GCA_025355175.1 Deltaproteobacteria bacterium
TCGAAACGTCCCCTCTTCTGACCATCCGCTCCGGTGAAGGCGCCTTTTTCATGACCGAAAAGCTCGCTGTCCAAAAGCGTGTCGGGAATGGCGCCGCAATTCACCTTGATAAAGGGGCCACCCCTGCGTTGGGAGGAATAAAACAAAACAGAGGGACGCTGTTAACTTATTAACTTCCTATTAAATATGATTGTTTTCTTTACGTATTTCATGAATTCAGGCATTCAATTAAGCTAACTTTCGATCATCCCAAACCCATTAAAGATAAGGGGTGAGATCTGCCTTTGACTTATGACAGCGAGCACCAGTCTCCACACAAACAGCAAAGCATAGGCAATAATGCCGTGTCAGTCACCCGCCTGTGATTTTCCGGCCATGTCAAACGGCGCAAAAATGTCTTTGTCGCCTTCCCAGATCATGCCGCCCCCTCTGTAGTTCCGGCAATAAATTTCTCAACACCGGTTTGAAAGAATGTCGATAATTTTTGGGCCATTGCCAGGCTGATCGCTCTGGTTCCGCGTTCCATTCCGGAAATATTTTGCGCTGGAATGCCACCAAGCGCCTCACCTAATTGACGTTGCGTCAGTCCCTTTTTTTCGCGGCAAATACGGATATAGACGCCGGGCGTCATTTTGCTTTTCATGCTCTTGAACCACTTTGTTTCAAAAACATCGATAAACTTTTCGTCTTGGTCCTCAACAAGACTTAGTTTTTTCCCATATTCTTCCCTTAAAACATTGATCAGCTTCGGCGGAATCGCCGCGCCCCTGATGCTGATCTCAATACGGGCCGTTTTCACGACTGCCTGCATAATACACCTCTATAATCAACGATTTATGTTCAGAACGCCAACACGCGACCCATTTATGCGCCAAATGACAATGATACTTGTTTTTACCGATCTTGCTGTAATTAGGCCAATCCGGTTGAACCGGCCCTTTGTCTCTTAAATCTTCCACCAATGCCGTCAAGTTTTCTTGTATCGCATTCGGCATTTTGCTAACATCTTTAAGCATCTTGTTTTTGATTGACACTCTAAACATGGGTTTAATGTAATCAATAATTGATTACAAGTCAAGCGGGAAATACCGGTTGTGAATAAAGTTGCTTCTTGAAGGGTCTGCCTTTGACTTATGACTTATGACAACGAGCCATAAAGGGTTCATCCTTCGGAAATTAAGTTCACAAAGTAAGTATCGGTCGGAAATGAGCAATCAATTATCCACGCAAACAGCAAAGCATAGGCAATAATGCCGTGCCAGTCACCCGCCTGTGGGTGACGGTGAAACAGTGTGGGCATCAATGACTAAAAGGGGACGGTTCTATTTATTGACAACAACGCTTGGTTTTGGTAATAAAATCTCATGCCAAGATCAGCCAGAATAGCTCCGAAAGAGTTTGTCTGTCATGCCCCGACGCGCGGGAATAATAAGCAGGATGTGTTTAAAGATGAAGAAGACTTTAGGAAATATCTCGAAATTCTCTGGAAATATAAGAATCAATACAAGTATAAGCTATACCACTACGTTTTGATGTCCAATCATGTTCATCTGGTAATGGAAACCACACAAGAGGGCGGCGATCTGTCTCAGATCATGAAGGGGATCAACCTTTCCTACACCCAGCATTACAAAAAGAAATATCAGTATGCCGGCCACTTCTGACAGGACAGGTTTAAGAGCATCATTATTTCCAAAGACGAGTATCTTCTAGCCTGCGGCAGCTATGTCGAGCTGAATCCTGTGCAGGCCGGGATGGTGAAAGACCCGAAGGATTATCCCTAGAGCAGCTATCGGGCCAATGCCTACGCGAAAAGCGATGATCTGATCGATTATCATATCATCTTTGATAAACTATCAACGGATGAATCGGCCAGAAAAGAATACCGTTCATTTGTTCAGCAGATGCAGCGCAAACATGAATCAATGCGCGGGAAGATGGATCGCAGGACGATATACGGAGGCAGCGAATTTGCTCAAACAGTGCAGAAACGCTATAAGCTGGAAGCCATGATCAAAAAGCGTGGACGTCCGAGGAAAGAAGAAGACGGTAAAGATACAGTGAAAGGCAATAAATAGAACCGTCCCCTTTTCACCCCAGCCGATCGCCGCGCTCCGGCTCCGCTTTTTGCTAGTATAAATGAACTACCCCGCAGCAAGCTACGGGGTATCAAAACCGAACAACTCGAGCTGCTGACTATGCAATTTCTTATATTCCTTTTCCCGTCCTTGCTTCTTCACGTATTCCGTAATGCTTTTCTCATTGCCAAATTGCCCA
>JANYAF010000165.1 GCA_025355175.1 Deltaproteobacteria bacterium
CTTTTCCTATGAACGCTATCTGATGAATCAAATCCGCTCCGAATTCGGGTTCGACAAAGTCCCGCTGAAACTGATCTTCCGAAAGAAGCGATAAACGCGGCAGCACCAGACACCTGCAAAGGCAGCAAAGTGTAAATAGCGGTGATTAATAGCGGACTGTTTTCTCATCCGCACCAAACATAGGCACAATCACTGTGTTTTTCTCATCCTACGTCTTAATTCTATCCAGTAACTTGATGAAATTTCTTTTGGGTTTGTATTTTACCCGCAGTTCACTAACGTAATCCGCAAACGCTTGAGTCTTGCCGAGCCGTGTCATCAAAGGCTGTATTTTTTTAATCATTTTAATAGCGTCTTCATAAGCTTGGTTATTCGTCTGTTCAATCGTCGGAGCGACAAACGTCTGATAAACACCAACGGCATCCAGTGGGAAGTCCTGCTCTCGCAGAGCAGCCAGCCTCATCCACAAGCTTTGAGAGCATCCGCCTGAGTTGGCTGCCTCCCAAGCCGCTTCCGGATTCTCTTCCCATAGCAGAATATCCACCAGGACGGAGTAACCAGAATCATATGTCCATCGGTTGGCGTTAGTCTTCTTTTTAGTCAGGTGCGTCTCCATATGCTTCATGGCTTTTTCACGCCACTGAGGCCATTGTTTCGCCTTGCCGGCGTGCCGTTTTAATTGCTGATAGCGATCGAGAGATAAATAGTCGGTAAAATTTACCCAGATCAAGTTCATTGCGTCTTCAGAGCGTTTACGCCGATGGTATTCATCCGCCAAAAATTCCCGCAGACGCGCATCCGTTCGTTCGGGAAACGCCTTGAGCCCGGCCTCAGCGCAGTCCACGGCTTTATCCTTGTTGCCAGCCTTCATGTAAATTTCGGCAATTTGCAGGTAGTTGTATGCCTGAGACAGATCTCGTTTTTTGATCGCAACCAATTGCTCAACATCGCCGGACAGCTCCGCCAGCGTTTCCATGACATGGAACAGATGATAAACCTTATGTGAACTGCTTTGGCCTGCATTCCACCGGGTAGCACTCGGAGGGACTTTCTCCCACTCCTGATGGGCAAGGCTCCGATAGGTGTCTAGGCCCCTTTTGCCAAGAATGGAAGCATAGGTTTTGACCGCGCCATAGAACTCATCGAAGTGGGCGTTCAATTCATGATTAAAAAGACGCTCCGCCAACCGGACGGGGTCCGGCTTCGTTTGCTTGCAGGCCTTCCAATGGATTTCCTGAAGGCGATTCAAAATATCCCCCATCTCGCCGTTGGAATCATCCATCGAATCCAACGCGTTCCCCGCGCGTTGGATTGCGAATTCGGCAAGTGCGATCACCTCCCCCACATAGGGGCCTCCCAGCAGTTCCTCGATGGCGTCAACCATATCAGAGGCAGCATCGGCAAAGCCACTCGCCTCGTAGTAATCGACAAAACCACCTGTATCAAAGGCATCTTTGATCATCTGCTTCCAGTATGCAAAGTCGAATCCGGTAGACAGAGCCTTAGCCGTTTTAAGGAAAAGCTTTTTCCGAAGCGCTTCATTCTGATGCGCCTGTTCCATCAGCATTTCGACGAGGATGGATGAATCCAGCGTCCGCAGATACTCTTCAACGTCACCGAGATTAATCTCCGGTGCGACCTTCGTCTTTTTGGCCGCCTTCCCCTCGATCCAGGCCAGCGCCACGGCGACGCAATGCTTGCAGAATTCGCCTTCATCCCCCATCGGACAGGTGCAGGAATAATGGAAGTTCTCATCTGCCTTAATGCTCATCCGCACCATATAATTTCTTCCCCCTGTGACCTTCGCGATGAGCACGCCTTTGCGCTCGGCAAGATCGCTCACCAGCCCGTCCTCGTAATATTCCAGACCCCGCTCACGCGCACGGAGCGGCGCAAGCTTTTTGACCAGATCCCTGTCTAATAATTTTTCCATCATTTTAATCCAACCATAAACAAAGCAACGTTCCGGTTTAATCTGCAAGATTGAACCAACTCATGGACATATGAAGGCAGCTGACGGGCGCAAAATGTTATCAGGCCGATTAGGCAAATTTACGTGTGCGGGCTGTCGGTTCTTTCTTTCGCGGCGTCAGACGTATGATTTCATGACCTGACATTCGCTGAATTTTTTGCAAATCCTCACATATAGCGGAAATATCACCTTTAAACTTAAGCGTATGCTTCATGCGTTGTTTTCGTACTTCTTCAACAATGGGATCTTTCATCTGATTGCCTCCAATAATTCTTCAGGAGAACATATCTCCGGGCACTCATACCCCTCATCTTCAATAATCCGTCGCAAGATTTTTTGCTTCATCATCAATACCAAGCATGGGGAAAGACGCTATTGCGGCAAGCCTTAAACGGGCCTGTTCGCGATCACCTCGTCCGGCTTCTTCAAATGCCAGCGCTGAAATATAGGTATCAAATTTTGCGGCAAACGCGGGCCAAATATCCCTCGTAGCACCCTGGTGTCTGGCTACGATAATATCACGGCTTGGTTTTGCCGCAAGATAGCTTACCACGGTTGTTTTAACATATAATCGTTTCTTCATGGTAAAATATTAACATTTTTATAATTATTCTGAAAGCACTGCTGTCCCAACGTTGATTTTTGATAGCGCCCTAACTTCCTGAAACTTAGTTAAATTTGACGTAAAATGCAATTTATCGATTTGAAATATTTTCCCCGGATGTGCAAGTCTCCCTCATCAATGAATGAGGAGGCCGCA
>JANYAF010000168.1 GCA_025355175.1 Deltaproteobacteria bacterium
CCGGGCCTCGCCAACCGGATTTGACGGCCGCCGCGATAATGGCGCATGTATATTCATGAGGTCTTTGCTCCGTGTAATCGATTTCCGAACGGGCTATTTCAAAGAGGACCGGTCCCACTTTTCCTTTCAGCGCGGCGCGAAAAACGGCCTGCGCCACATCATAGCTGATACCGCGGATATTGATTGCGGGAACAGTGAAACCGCCGATTTCCTTTCGTCCCATCGCCTCATAAAGCGATTGAATCGACGCGGACACAATCCCCAGTGAGGCGGCGCCCCGGCGAATCAGAAAGCCCGCTGCTTCCTTCGTTCCCGGATCGGGACTAAACACGACAGTATACATCAAATCGTCAATCAATTTATTCTGAAATTTGCCTTCATCTAAAACGCGGACCTCGTCGCCGTCGAAGGCCAGTATCGATTTGCATCCTTTTTTCAACTGATCTTTGTTTTCGTAAATCATGACTGCTCCTTTAAACTGTAATTATTGCGACAGGAATTGTCTCGCCATTTTCACTTCCGCCGCAGAGCCGATGTAAATCGGCGCACGTTGATTAATCGAAGTGACTTTCAGAGACAAAATATCTTCTTTGCCGTCTGTGGCAAGGCCGCCGGCCTGTTCCATAATAAAAGCCATCGGCTGTAATTCGAATAGCAGCCGCAACTTCCCCTGAGGCGATTTTTTCAGCGCGGGATAAGTGAACAGCCCGCCCTTCTTAATCAGAATCTGATTGATGTCGGGGACAAACCCGCCGCTGTATCGCAGCTTGTAGCCGTCTTCCTCCAGCTTCTCAATGAACGTCAGATGCGCGGCAGTCCAGTCGCGGCGCAGGCCACCGGGTGAAAAGATGGACCCCTTTTCCTTGATCTGAATTTTTTCTTCGGAAAGGACGTATTCCCCTTCACGATCCAGGACAAACTCGTGCGCGCCCTTGCCCGCCGAATAGATCATCGTGATCAGCGGACCGTAGGTGATGTAGAGCGCGGCCACCATCGAATTTCTTCCGCTATCAAAAATGGATTTGTTGTGGATGCCGATGATCGTGCCAATGGACAGATTGGTATCCACCAGTGAAGAACCGTCAAGCGGGTCGGCGGTAACAATGTATTTTTCCTGGCCGCGGCCTATGGCGACAATGTCTTCCAGCTCTTCGGAAGCGTAGTGGCTGACAAATCCGGAATGCTGCAAGTAATTTTTCAGGATGTCATCAGTCACGCGATCCAGTGCCAATTGTTCTTCACCGTAGATATTTTTAAAACCGGCCAGTTTTCGGTTTGATTCATGGATCTTGGCGGAGATGTACTTGCCGACCACGGCAATCTGCCAGATCAGCCGGCGCAATTCCACTTCAATGCCATCCATCCACATGTGGCGTCTCAAATCAACGATGTTTTTTGTGTAATCATTTATACCTTCGCCCATAGCTTCTCCTCAATTTCTGTTGTATATTATTAATCAAATATCCATGGCCTTTACAAGAAATATTTACAAAAACTTGGCTTTCTTGGAAATACAATATCTGAGTAAAAACCGCTTTGAAAAATATAACAGGTTTATTTTAGACTTGACTAGGAACATCTTTATTTGATGAGACCATAAACAACACTCAGCAAAATTAATTTTCGATTTCATGTTTATTACATGTTTATTACATTGACAGATAAGATCGTTTTTTTATACTTAATCATCAAGATAAATGTAATATATTTATTAACCTGTTGATAAGATTAAATTTCAAAGACATTACAATACATGCCAAGAAAGCTGGTTTTGTTCAATCCGTAAATTTGTTTGATGCGTACAGAATTGTATGCTGTCTTTTTTATTGAATATTTTTAGATATTGAAGCAGAGGGATACTAAACAAAAAAGAGGAGGAAAAGGAATGAAGCATTGGAAAGGTATGGTTTTGACACTGGTCAGCTGTTTGGTAATGACATGGGCTGTAACAGCCAGCGCCGATGACATCTTAATTGGATTTTCAGGACCGCTGAGCGGTCCCGCCGCCGAGTATGGTCAGGACTGTTTGTTCGGTATCGATATGGCCGTCAACGAAATTAATGCGGCCGGCGGCATCAACATCAAAGGGAAAAATCATAAATTCAAACTTGAAAAATTTGATGACCGGAGTGATCCGACGACCGCCGTAAACAATGCCCGCCGGCTTCAAGCAGCCAAGGCCGTCGCCATTTACAATGGCGTATTTACGACCATCGCGGCCATGTCCAAAATCAACGAAGAAAAAGGCAACGAGTTTCTTTTGATGGCCTATACCAGCACACCCAAAGTCGTCCAATTGGGCAACACGCTCTTAATCGGCTGCACGGCACCTGCCTTTACCGTTTACATTCAGCAGTTCGTGGAAATCGCCCTGAAAAAAGGCTGGAAAAAAGTGGCCATGGTCGTCACGACCGGTGGTTATGGAGAGGAATGGCGCAAGGCTTTTGGTGATTACTGGGTAAAAGCCGGCGGAACCATCACGATCGACAAACCGGCTAATTATTACACGGAAACAGACTTTTCCGCACCGCTGACGGCGGCGCTCGCCACCAAGCCGGATGCACTTCTGATCGGCGGCCCTTCGGCCACCACCGCTCTGGTCATCGAACAGGCGCGCGGCATGGGCTTTAAAGGCGGATTCATCGCCATCGACCAGGCAAAACTGGATTATATGGGCAATCTGCTCAGAGGCTATAAGCTGATGAACAACACCATCGGCGTCGCCGCCCCGCCCACCGTCCTGGTTCCGGTTTCGGAAGCATTTGATAAGAAATACAAAGCCACCTACAAACGAATTGTAACCTCTGAGTGCTATAGAAATTACGGCGCCACCCACGCTTTAGCTAAAGCCATTGAAGTGGCAGGCACGCCCTCTGATGTTCGGGCAATCCGCGCCGCATTCCCGAGAGCGCTGCCGATTCTCGGCGACAAGATTCCCACGGAAATATTCGGCATCAATCCCAACGGCAGACTTCTGATCAATGGTTCCGTCCAGACTGTTGAAGACGGCAAGCTGACTCCGCCGACTCAGTATTTCTGGTGGATCAAGAGCGATAAGGAATGGGAAAACATCAAAAAGATCTCCAAGAGCAAGGCTAACATGGTTCGATTCCAACCGAAAATCGACAATGTTGAATAAGTAACAGGAACATCCCTGTGGTTTCCGCAACGAAAACCGCAGGGATGTTTTTCCCTGCATCCATCCTTTATTGGGACGGTCCAATTTTGGTAATGGTGCCCTGAGCTGTCGCGCACAGACTCTCTTTTGCGCCCTTGACGGCGAAAACATCGCAGCGGCAGACCGCTTGAGTTTTTCCGACATAAATCGCCGTCGCCCGCGCGACAATGTAGTCACCCATCGCCGGCCTCACATAGTTGATTTTAAATTCCGATGTCACGACACCCGGTCCCAATACACTGCCGCCCACATAGGTGAGCGCATTGTCCGCAGCGTAACTGACAACGCCGCCATGCAGGAAACCATGCTGCTGTTTAAGTTCATTTTTGATGGGCACTTTTAACTCGGCGCGGCCCACGGCAAAACCGATCAGCTCCGCTCCGATCAGCATACTGAAGGGTTGGGCCGTCAGGACCTGTCGGCCCATTTCAAGCATTTCGTCCATAAGTAATTTACCTCTCATGAATTAACGACCGCTTTGCGCCGCTTAACCATCTGCAAGAAACGTCGAAGGATTTTATTCATAAAGCACCATGTAAAGCCTGGTTTGCGAATCTGATTTTGTCCAAATCCGGGAAAATTATTCGTTCACCCTCCAGACGGTAACCGAGCACTTCAATGTGTATCCGTTGCATTGGCTGAACATACATATTCATTTTATCTTCCGGCATGACCAAAATTGCGGACGGATGACCTGCCTCGGCAGATTGCTGCAAAAGCAATTTTGCCGTTGCAGATAGCAGGCTTTGCTCATGACTATCGGCCGAAACAGCGAAAATGTGAGATATTTTGTCAGAACCACGGTGTATCAGAAATAACTCATAATTCACGTCATTGCCGACTTTAAATTTCCAGCGACGTAAGAGCGCCGCCAGATGGCTGATAATCAGGTCATGGTCGCAGGCACAGGTCTCTTCATCACCAGACAAAGCCGGCGGGCATCCAACCAGTTCCTCTCGAAAAGATACTTCTGAAAAATTAAGCAATGTTTGTGACGACAAAGACGCTATGGATTTAAGTTTTTCTACTTTGCCCACAAATTGAGCGGTCTGCAGGGCAAAACGCATGCTCCCGAGTGCCCCAATCACCGCAACCTGCGTAAGCGAGTCGCCGTCTTCCATCCAGGCCCAGACGCCGCGATAGTTCTCTTCAAACAGCGATTTACCTATCCCCTTTTTCCCGCCTCCGATTTTACCCCGGTGAACCGCATAGACATGTTTCCATGCGTCCTGGGCAAAAGCCGCGCCGGTTTTGCGGTCAATACCCACCCAGGGGAAGTTGATTTCGGCGGTGATAGGCAGATGGCTGCCGGTCTGCGGTTTACCGATGCCGAAAACGTTCCAATAGCGCACGTCTTTTGTCGCCTGAGAAAATATCCAGATCCCCAGTCTCTTCGACCAGGAAACTTTCGCCCCAAAACTCGCCCCTTGATGCCCCAGTTTTACTTTAATGGATTCATCAATAAACGGCTTGAAGCTTTTAGCAAACAGCCGCGCATATTTGGCAATCAGTTTTTCATCTTCAATAACCTTCAGCATATGCTTTATAACCTTCAGTCTCTTCCTTACACTAATCCAGCCGTTTTTTGAAGCGGGCAATCGCACCCGAAAAAACGATCATCCCCAGGATTGCCAGGAAAAGATATTGAGGCCAGAGGACATTGAGCCCAACACCTTTGAGAAATATGCCCCTCAGGATCACCAGAAAATATCTCAGCGGATTAAGATAGGTAAGCCATTGGACAATGACCGGCATATTGGTAATGGGAAAAACGAAACCACTGAGCATGAAAAAAGGGAGAATAAAAAAGAATGTTGTCATCATGGCCTGCTGCTGCGTCGTGGATATGGTGGAGATAAAAAGACCAATGCCCAACGTGCTCAACAGAAATAAGCAGGCGGCAAAAAATAAAAGCGGAATGCTTCCCACCAGCGGTATTTGAAACCAGGTGATGGCGATGATAATGACCACTGTCAGCTGGAGGAGTGAAATGATGATATAGGGAATCGTTTTTCCAAGAATGAATTCATAGGATTTCATAGGCGTGACGATGAGTTGCTCCATGGTGCCCGCTTCTTTTTCGCGAATAATGGCAATAGAGGTTAAAAGCAGGGAAATCAGCATGATGACAAACGCCACAATACCGGGCACAAAGAAATACTGACTTTCAATATTGGGGTTATACCAAGTGCGCACACGCGCGTCGATTCTGCCGTAGCGCATGGGCTGCGGATAGAGTTCACGGAGTGTTTCCCTGTTAAACTTCTCCAGGACACTAACCGTGTAGGCCATACGCAGCGCCGCCATGTTGCTCATGGAACCGTCTGCGATAATCTGGATGGCGGCCGTCTCGCCCTGGCGGATAACCGCTGCAAAATCGGGGGCAATTTTTATTCCCATATCCACCTGGCCGCGCAGCAGCAAATCCTCAAGTATTCGTTCATCGGTTAAGGTATGGGTGATGGAAAAAACACGGCTGCCCTCAAAAGCATCAGCGAGTTTCCGGCTTTCCTGCGTATGGGAATAATCAACAACCGCAACACGGATATACCGGATATCATAATTGACAACATAGCCGAAAACCAGCATCTGAATGAGCGGCGCGACAAAGAGAACCAGTCGGTTCCGCTTATCCCGCAGCAATTGAATAAATTCCTTGCGCACTAATTCCCGAATCCGGAACCAGTTCATAAACCTTCCTTTTTCAGCATGAGGTAGTTGAGCGCAATCAGGATGAGACACATGCCGCTTAATACCGCCATATCCGGCCCAAGATAGCTCATGCCGGTATTACGCAGATAGACGCCCACCAGAATATCTATGTAATATCTTGCCGGAACAAGATAAGTTATCCATTGCAACACCGTCGGCATATTGAGAATCGGAAAAACAAAATTGGACAGGAGCAATGACGGCAGATAGGTCAGCATGACCGCCGCCTGGTTGGCCATCAGCTGCGATTTGGTCACGGTTGAAATGAGCAGCCCCAGGGCAAGCGCGCACACCAGATATAAAGACGTGGCAAAGATCATCAGCCAGAAATTCCCTTTCATCACGACGCCGAAAAGAACCTGCCCCAACAGCATGGCGATCAGCACATCGGCCAGCCCGATGAAAAAATAAGGAATCGCCTTACCCAGAAGCAATTCGCCCGCGTGAATCGGCAAAGACTTGATCGTCTCCATCGTACCGCCTTCGTATTCCCGCGCGATTACCAGTGACGTCAACATGGCGCCGACAATCATAATAATAATGGCAATCATCCCCGGGAGGATAAAGTTGCGGCTCTCCAGATCCTCATTAAACCAGATACGGATTCGGCCATCCACGGGAGGCCTGATAGTCTTCTGTCCCTGGCGGTTGAGAAAAGAAATTAGCAACTTCGAATTGTACGATTCGGTAATGGCCGTCAAATACCCGCGCACGGCACCGGCAAAAATCGGATCGCTGCCGTCGATGATGATTTGCATCTGCGCTTCCCGATCCACTCCGATATTTTTCGTGAACTCAGGAGGAATAACGACGGCCACGGAAGCTTCATCATGATCGAGATAATTGGCTATCTGTTGCGATGAATCGAGATTCGCGACAATATCAAAGTAAGGCGAGGCATTCAACTTGTCCGCAAAATCGCGGCTTAGTGGGGTCTTGTCATAATCCACGACGATGGTTCTGATATGATCTACGTCCAGACTCAGCGCATAACCGAAAAGGATGATCAAAAGCAGAGGAATGGCAAACGCCAGATACAGGCTGCGGTAATCCCGGATCAGATGATAAAATTCCTTGCGGACAATGGCTTTCAATCTTAAGGGATTCAATCCTGTGTCCTCTTCATCAATGTGATGAACGCGTCGTTCAGATCAGCGTCAGGCTCACCGGGGCAGGCCGCCGCGATAATTTCCGAAGGAGAGCCCGCCGCCACAATGTTACCCGTGTTGATCATGACAATCCGTTCACAAAAGCGCGCTTCATCCATATAATGCGTGGTCACGAAAACCGTCATGCCGCGGGCGGCAAGTTGCCGGATAAAAGTCCAGAAATGCTCACGGGTAATCGGATCAACGCCCGACGTCGGCTCATCCAGAAACAGAATTTGCGGTTTATGCAAAAGCGCGCAGCCCAATGCCAGCCGTTGGCGCCACCCCGGAGGCAATTCCCGCGTGAGGCGATTGCGAACCTCCTGCAGACGCGTCATATCCAATATCCAGTCCACGCGCTCCGGCCATTGATTTTGCGGAACGCTATAAATACCCAGATAAAAACGTACGTTTTCATAAGGCGTCATATCTTCATAAAGAGAAAATTTCTGCGACATGTAACCAATGGCCTGTTTGATGTCTTCGGATTCCCTCATCATGTCGTAACCGGCGACCGTGCCCGTACCGGATGTCGGCGTGATGATGCCGCACAGCATGCGGATGGTCGTCGATTTGCCGGAACCATTCGCTCCGAGAAAACCGAATATTTCACCTTTTTTGACGGAAAACGTGATTTTATTGACCGCGACAAAATCGCCGAATTTTTTTTCCAGTTGACAAACCACGATGGCGTCAGAAGGAGAAAGTGTCATGAGCGAGCTCCTTATCCACTTTCTTGATCCGCGCAATCATGGCCGCTTCCAACGATGGGTAATTTCCCCGCATGAGGGCAGGTGGGCTTTGCTCCAGAATAATACCCGAGTGCATCAGGGCCAGCTGATCACACTTTTCGCCTTCATCCAGATAGGCGGTCGAAACCAGGAGCGTCATGCCCGCCTGTTTCATGGTCCCGAGGATACCCCAGAATTCACGCCGGGAGACCGGATCGACGCCGTTGGTCGGTTCATCCAGGATCAGCAGTCGGGGTTCATGGACTAAAACACAGGCCAGTCCCAGTTTTTGCTTCATACCACCGGAAAGGTTGCCCGCCAGCCTATCCACAAAAGGCAGCAGGTTGGAAAAGCCCAGATATTTTTCCTTACGTTTTTCCCTTTCAACACGCGGAATACCAAACACATCCATAAAAAAATCCATGTTTTCTTCAACGGTCAGATCCGGATAGAGGCCGAAGCGCTGAGGCATATAGCCAATGAGGTGTTTGATTTTTTGCCGCTCAGTGGCCGAGTTCAGACCATCAATATAGATTTCACCTTTTGACGGTTTGATCATGCCGGCAATGAGCCGCAGGACACTGGATTTGCCGGCCCCATCGGAACCGACCAGTCCGAAGATGCTTTGGCTTTGCACATGAAATGAAATATCCCTGACCGCTTCCACTTGTTGGAAAGTGAGAAAAATATTTCTGACTTCCACCACAGAGCGCCGACTGTCGGACAGGTCAACCATCTCGTTCCTCCGTCACGGACGCAGGCGGGCGTCTGCCGGCATGCCCGCCTTGAGTTCATAGTCGGGATTGGGAATGAATACTTTCACCAGATAGACCAGTTTGACTCTCTCTTTTTGCGTCTGGATGATTTTGGGCGTGAATTCACCTTCCGGTGAAACGAAGGAAACCGTTCCATGGTAAATCTTGCCTGGAAAGGTATCGACGCTGACTTCAACTTTCTGTCCGGGTTTGACTTTGCCTATCGCGGTCTGCTCTATAAATATTTTCAAATCGACACGATGAAGATCGGAAATCGTGATCACTTCCCGTCCGATATTGACCGTCTCGCCCGGCTCAATATTGCGGCTTACGACCACGCCGTCGAGCGGGGATTTCAACTGCGTGTATTCCAGCTGGATTGCGGCCTGGTTAAGCGATGCCCGAGCCACATCAATCTGCACGACGGCCGTGGCGATGTCACCCCTGGCCGCGTCAATGCGCGCGAGGTTGCCCCGAGCAAGCCTCAGTATCGATTCGCTTTCTGCAAGCCTTGATTGAGCGACATCGGCGTTGAGTTTCAGCGTATCGCGTTCCTTTTCCGTGACAACGTCCTGACGGAACAGGTCCTCAAAACGCTGGTAATTCTTTTCGGCATCGGCCAATGAATCCCTTGCACTCTTAACACCCGCTTGCGCCCGGGCGACTTCCGCCGGCAATGTTTTTTTGCTGATTTCGAGAGCCGTTTCCAGTTGCTGTTTCACTTTTTGCGCGCGATCAAGATTGGCTTTGGCCTGTTCATGACGCGATTCAAATTCCGCCCGGTCCAGCGCGGCAATTATCTGGTTCTTCATGACGGACTGGCCTTCCTGAACGTTGACGTACGCAACACGTCCCGGAATCTGAAAAGACAACTTGGCCTGCGTCGTTTCGATGGTGCCGGAATAGAACAATTCCTTGGACCTTTGATTATACTGCCCGATGTAAACAAACAGCCCCACACCGATAAAAAGCAACGCAAACACAATAATGACCAATTTCTTTTTCACATCGCCTTCTCCTTTTCATTTATGATCAAAGTGTTTATTTTTGCTTATCAATCTGAATGAAGGGCACTGCGCCGCCAGTGACATTAGGCAGTTTACCGTCCCACTTTTCGATGGCTTTGATCTGTGCCTCAATCTGACGCAACTGGAGGAGTTCCGGCGAAATAACTTGCCGCTGCAAACGCAGAGCCTCAGCCTCGGCCCGGGCTGAGGCAATTTTCTGCTCCGCTTCCACTTTGATCCTGTCCAGATCACGCTTGGCTCTGAGCGCGTTTTGTTCGGCGGTCTGTTTCGATTCGATTGCTTTATTGAATTCCTGGGAAAACTCAAAATCTGTAATGGAAAGCTCCACAACGACAATTCCAAATCCCTGTAACCTGTCCCTGAGATAATTACGCACTTCCGTTTTGAGCGCTTCTCGCTTGGAGATCAACTCTTCCGCCGTATAGCGGGCCGCTGCCGCCTTGAAGCTTTCCTTCACGGCCGGATCAATAATACGTTCATTGTAATTCAACCCGATATTGGAATACAAAAAGCCTGCTTTAGCCGGTTCGAGATTATAGTTCAAAACCATCGTGGTCTGAACCACCTGAAGATCACGGCTGGCTGCTTCCGTCTTGGTCGTGGTTTTCTGAACGCGCACGGATATTTGCACCACTTGTTCCGCCAGAGGTATTTTAAAATGAGGGCCCGGATCAACCACGCGGTTGACCTCTCCGAAGCGCAGCACAATACCGCGTTCTCCCGCGTCCACTCCAAAATAAGTCGCTACGATTAACAAGAGGATCGCAAGCCCCGCAATCCCGATTAATATCGCTTTCCCTGGAATTTTCTGCCCATCCATCAGCACACCTCCTATGCATATATTTAATGATTTATTTTGTAATTTTGCAGCTTTTCAACGATAACAGTAGCGCTGCCGACAACTTAGCAGAATTCACTATCGTGTCAATATTTTTCAGATGGCTGTAAACCCCGTGAGAAGACTCTTGTGATGAAATAGTGCTTTCCGGACGGCTGCTTTTCAAGCAGGCAATCTTTTTTGCTTTTGGCACCTTTTTGACTTTCATTTCCAGACGCAATGCTTCACCTTTACTCATTTCGACGCTTGTCGCCAGTAAGGTTACCGGCCTTTTGGACCGGGTGTACTTGGAGGCCGTTCCCCGGTTGTGGCCCATGAGTCTCTTTTCGAGACAATTCGTGGCACCGGTATAAAAGCTGCCGTCCGAGCAGCGCAGGATATAGACCAGCCATTCTTCATGCTTTTGTTCATCTTTTTGCTTCATATGGACAAGTTTATACAACAGGAAGAAAGATATTGCTATGGAAAGAGTGATGCATAGTAATGCTTTGACCAATCCGTCAACCCGTGTTAAGATTTATACATCAAATATGAGGAGAGTTTAGAAATGTTGAATTTCCTGCCCGACAGGTTGGTGGGCTGTATAGCCATATTCTTGCTGGCTTTGAACGTCGTGTTCTGGGTATCGATTTTGTTTGTTTTTTCCTTTCTGAAATTCCTGCTGCCTCTTCGTCCGCTGACCCGTCTGTTCGATAAAATCCTGCTGTGGATAGCGGAAAACTGGATCGCCGGAAACGGTTTGTGGATGAAGCTTACCCAAAAAACAACTTGGAATGTACAGGGGTTAGACAACTTAAATTACCGGGGCTGGTATCTGGTGGTCAGCAATCATCAATCCTGGGCGGATATTTTTATTTTGCAAAAGCTGTTGAACCGACGCGCTCCGTTCATGAAATTTTTCCTTAAACGCGAATTGATCTGGGTGCCGTTTATGGGACTGGCCTGGTGGGCGCTGGACTTTCCCTTTCTGCGCCGCCACAGTGTTGAATATCTAAAAAAACATCCCGGGCAAAAAGGCAAAGATTTTGAAACCACACGGAAGGCGTGCGAGAAGTTTACGCACATTCCAACCAGTGTAATGAACTTTCTGGAAGGAACACGATTCACTGCAGCCAAATCCGCCCGGCAGAAATCACCTTATCAGTATCTGCTGAAGCCGAAAGCCGGCGGCATTGCGCTGGCCCTCTCCGTGTTGGGAGATAAATTCCATTCGCTGTTGAACATTACGATTGCTTATCCGGACGGCATCCCGACTTTTTGGGGATTTTTGTCCGGCAAAGTAAGAAGGGTCATTGTTCGAATTTCTTCAACGGAAATACCATCGCATTTTCTGCACATGGATTATGAGGGCGATAAGGAATTCCAGGCCGCTTTTCAGCAGTGGGTGCAGGATTTATGGAAGGATAAGGATGCACAGATTGCAGCATTAATGCAGGAGGCCAAAGCATGATAACGCTTTGGGCCTCCCGTATGGGTTGATTGATATTTTCTAGGCTGCTTGCGGGGCGCGAGACCAACTCATCCGTCCCGCATCTTTAAACGAACGTTGACTGGGCCGTCTGGTTGACGGTGTCCGCGACGAAAACAGTTTCCTGCCGTTATTGTTATTGGGTCGCGTAAGCTGTGGGGCGCGAGCTCCCATCGCTTCACAGACCGACGGGCTGACGGTTAACCCCTCAACATTCTGATATTGCAACTTATCTCCCAGCATTTTCTTCAGCGAGCGCAACAGCTCGCCATCCTGCCCGGTAATAAAAGTAAACGCATCCCCGGTCTTCATGGCGCGTCCGGTTCTGCCGATGCGATGCGTGTAAGCATCCGCGGTAGCCGGCATATCGTAGTTGATCACATGGGAGATCCGGGTCACATCAATGCCGCGCGCAGCGATATCCGTGGCGATCATCACCTCATAGCGGCCATCCCGGAATCCATCGAGGGACTGCTTACGTTTCTGCTGCGTCAGATTACCATGCAGCGAGGTCACTTTATGCCCGACTCTGTTTAATTGCTCGGCCAGGCTTTTGGCGCGCGATTTTGTTCTGGTGAAGACCAGCACCGACTGGGTGTCGGTCTTCTCGAGAATATCCTTGAGCAAGGCTGTTTTCTGCTCCATTTGAACCGGATAAAAACTGTGAGAAACCGTCATCACCGGAGCGGTATCTCCAATCTGAATATGGATAGGATCAGAGAGCAGATCATTGGCCAGGCTGCGAATCTCACTGGGCATGGTTGCGGAGAAAAGCAGGGTCTGGCGATGAGCCGGCAGATGCTTGACAATTCTGCGGACATCCGGCAGAAAACCCATATCAAACATATGGTCTGCTTCATCCAGGACCAGAACTTCCACTCGTGATAAATCAAGCGTGCCGCGCCCGATATGGTCGAGCAGTCGACCGGGACAAGCCGAGATGATATCGACACGGGAGCGCAATCGATTGATCTGGGTGTTGATACTGACACCGCCATAGATGGACGTGCTGCTCAGCCCCGTTTTTCGTCCCAATTGCATAATTGATTCATTGGTCTGTTCACTTAATTCCCGCGTCGGCGCAATAATCAGGGCGCGAATATGGCCCCGCTTGCCTGACATCAGGCGCTGTAAAATCGGCAAGACGAATGCCGCCGTTTTCCCGGTTCCTGTCTGAGCCAACCCCATCATATCCCTGCCTTCCATAATGGGAGGAATGGACTGCGCCTGAATAGGCGTCGGCTTCTTGTAACCGGCGGCAATAACACCGGCCATAATTTTTTCATCTAACTTAAACTTCTCAAAACTCATTTCTTATCCTTCATTGTATGTTACCAGCATCTATTATTTAAATTTAAACCCAATGAAAACCGTTATAAGGCTGGTAAAGGCAGGTCTTTGTATACGCTGGTCGGCGTTTGAAAGACAGGTCTCCAATACGGCAAAACATTTGGATTCTATTGTGATTAGCGGGATTACCCTTAGCAAATTTCCGGCGGAAGAAAGGTGGGAAGGTCAAAATTTATCGCTATTCCTGAAGGGCTTCTACAGGCAATACGGATAAATAGCAAGCAATATCTTTTTGTTTTCTTCGCCTACCGGCGCTGGAAACAAACGGTAGAACTTATGGCGCAATAACCATCCCGGAAGACGGTTTTTACTTAATGCTGGTGCCCCGTTCCTGATTAAGACAGAGCCATGGCATCCCTAATGTTTCTTAAAGTCAGCCGGGAATACCGATAACTTATGAACCCCCGTCGGTTCGCTGGTGAACACCATCATGAAAGGCATTTGTCCTTTGGGCTGAACTCTGTCTTCCATCGTTTTCACGTCTTTAAGCGCCGAAAGAATCCCGTTCGCATCCAGACTTTCCAGTTTCTCATCAATAATGACATTACCGCCGAAAGATTCCGTTTTCGCCAGCAAGGACCCTTCAGCGTTATAAAGAATCGCCGCAATTTTTATTTTTGAAACAGGACGAGGCGTTGAATTTTCAGCGATGCCTTCAAGCACTCTGATGCTTCTTCCCAACTTTACATTGTAAATCAGTTTTTGTCGGACATTCATCAGATTTATCCCTTCCACAGATGAGGATGTGGCCCCCGGATCGGTCTTAGAGACGTGTATATACGACTGGATGATCTCCATCGTTTTGCCACCTCTCTCAGGGTAAAGCCAGAAATACCCGATAAGTAAAGCAACCAACAGGATGATTAAAATCCATATCCACTTGCCTGTTCCGGCACTTTTCTTTTCAGGCTCGCAATCATATACACCAGCCTTATCCGTTTTCTTTCCCGGCGCAGGTTTTGTTGATTTGTTTTCCGCTAAAGAAGAAAGGATTTCTTTCGTTTGGACAACGCCTTTTACGGGAAGAGACGCCGCTGTTTCTGCAACTGTGGACAAAAAAGCATCTAACTCCCGCTTCTCTGCTTTTAAATCAAACAACTCTCTTTTGTTTTCCATTCAAGCGTCCTTCTTTGCAGTTCGACCCGGGTTCATAGGGTACCCGCCGTTACCTTTTAACTCAAAAAAATATTGACTTTGCTTATTCGGCATCTTTAAGGATACGAATCTCTTTCTTCATGGCATCAAGCTCGGCCCGGAACGTCTTCTTCATCTCATCGAGCGCGTAGGCAAACGCTTCATGAGGCGGCAGATCCTTCATGGCCGCAATCGCTCTCTCCACATTCTCGTCACGTAAAGGCGGCATTTCGTCAATGGGATTTGGCTGTATGGGAATAAGAATATCTTGAACATTAGCCTCAGGGGCTTGAGTCTCTATCTGGTCCTTAAGATCAGTGTTTTCTACCCATGATCTATATTGTTTGATGCTGTCGATTAAAAATATGTGTTTTTGGGCCTCAGTCATCCCTTCCGAAATCATAACCTTCTCCAGATGGTCGTAAACAGACAGAAGCAGGTTGACAGCATCCTGATTGGAACTGACACCCCTGACTCGGACATACCTTCCCACAAAGCGCAGAATTCTTAAAAATCCCTGGATAATGCGATCGCTCGCATATAGGAGATCTAATTTATTGACCTCATTTTCCAATTGTGCAAGAACCTGATCGTTAATTTCCCATTTAACGGAAAGAACAATGCTTTTCATATTTTTCAAAGGTGCATGAAGCCCGGACGACGCGGGCAAGAAGAGATCCCCTAAAGATTTGTCAGAATTCTTGTTTTTGTCGTCTTCGCCGAATATCGCCGAAAAACTTTTTTCGATTTCAGAGACAAAGGATGATCTATCTTGCATCTGGAGTTCGCCCGAAGAGACTTCAGTTTTGCCGTTTGTTTCTTTGAGGCATGGAATTTCCCTGATATTTTCGTCCTTTACATCGGCGGCAACTTCTTCCACAGTCGTTTGGGGAGCATCGATATGTTTTTCTTTAATCGGTTTCGTGTCTTCAGGAAAAAGACTATCGAGACGACTTTCTACTCCCTGAAGAAATGACGACTCTTCTTTAATGGTCATTTTATGGCTCCTGTTTCAGTTGCTTTCCCAGATTAGTGTATCAGGACTGTCTGGTCTCTATGCTCTCCCTGCGAGTTAAGAAAAGTCATGGACTACTTATCCTAAATAACTTACGCAAAAAAGCCAAGAAAATTAAACACAGGCAACCAGATGAGTCAAGATTATTTTTGTTACGAGCTTGTCCATGAATAACGACCTGATATTGACAAAATTGTACAACGCTTTTCATCATCACCAATACCGCACCCCCCTATTTTGTGGTCATAATTCAATTGACAGACATGACCGTTCTTCATATACTCAAGCACCAAAAAGCAATGCCTTATCCATCATATAAGTGAGGAAGCGAAGAAGAAAATAGCTGAACTGGCGGTATAAAGCATGTCCGAAAAAAACACTGATCCGTTACCAAAAAATGCAACAGAGGCACAGGGGCTTTTAATCAAGGCCTTCCATGAGAAATGCGGCGATGAAATTTTGCCGGCAATCGACAACATTCTCGGTCGTCAGGGACGCGCTCTGGGTCTTAAAGTCAGGAGCAAGCTGCCCAATTGTCATCTATCGACTGTTGCCACGGCTTTTACGAAAAACTTCGACCCGACGACAATCAATGTGGTCTCCATATCCGATGAAAAGTTCCATATCCAGGGGACAACATGCCCTTTCGGACTGGAAAACACATCGAGGCAACTCTGCGAAGCGGTCATGGCGATTGATCGCGAATATTTTCTTGCGGCAACAGACGGCAAGACCACCCTGGAGATTATTAAAACCAGGGCCGCTGGAGATCCGATCTGCGACACCCTTTATACCAGAGAAAATCAAAACGACAGGAGGTAAGTTCAATGAAGGAATGCGTAGTGATTGACGGCGTGAGAAGTGCGAATGCAAGAGCCCACAAGGATAAGGGTTGGTTCAGGAATGTGCGCCCTGAAGAATTGCTGATCCAAGTCTATAAAGCCCTTTTTGAGCGGAACTCCAAAGTGAAACCTGAAGAGGTCGAGGCGGTCTTCTGTGGAACAGCCAATCAGGCAGGGATGCAGAATGACATCGCCAGAATTGCCTGGCTAACCGGCGGCTTCCCAGAAATTGTGGCGACCAACGGCATCAATCAGCAGTGCCCCTCAGGCATGGCGGCGACAGAACATGCAGCAAGGGCCATCATGTGCGGCGAGGGCGACATTTATATTGCCTCGGGCGTTGAGGATATGGAGAAGGTTCCCATGATGTTTGCCATGGACATTTCCCCGAAGCTCCTAGACCGCTACAATATGGGAGACCTGCCCATGGGCAATACGGCTGAAAAGGTTGCCGAACTATGGAAAGTAAATCGAAAAGACGCGGAACTGATGGCCTACTGGAGTAATAAGAAAGCGGCGGCGGCGCGAGACAGCGGCAAATTTTCCAGGGAAATCGTTCCCATTGAAGGAGAGAAGGAAGACGGCACAAAATTCATGGTGACGACGGACCAGTGGATTCGTGATGACGTATCCATGGAGCAGATGGCCACCATGAAAACGCCTTTTAAGGAAAACGGTGTGGTGTCGGCAGGGGTTTCGTCTCCGTTGACGGCGGGTGCGGCGGCATTGCTCCTCATGAACCGTGACAAGGCCGATGAGTTAGGTCTTGACTATCATATCAAATACGCCGGCGGCGCTATGGTCGGATGCGACCCTACAATCATGGGTGTCGGTCCCATTTATGCCGCGCAGAGGCTCTTGAAAAGGGCAGGGCTGTCCGCGAAGGATATCGGCGTCTGGGAGTTAAACGAGGCCTTTGGCAGCCAGGCGCTGGCCTGTCTTCGTGAATTGGGCATTGCCCAGAACGCCCCCTTTGAGAATGTGAACGTTTGGGGCGGCGCCTTGGCGCTTGGCCATCCTTTAGGTGAGTCAGGC
>JANYAF010000176.1 GCA_025355175.1 Deltaproteobacteria bacterium
GTAAAGAAAATTGTCAAAGAAGGATTGAAATGTGTTGGTCTTAGGAATCGAATCATCGTGCGATGAAACGGCGGCGGCGGTTGTTCAAGATGGGAAATTACTATCCAATGTTATTGCCTCGCAAATCAAGGATCACAGCGCCTACGGAGGCGTGGTGCCGGAAATAGCATCCCGTAAGCATATTGAAGCCATTTCTCCCGTGATTGCGCAGGCGATGACGGATGCGGGCCTCACCTTGAAAAACATGGAAGGCATTTCCGTGACACGCGGGCCGGGTCTGGTCGGTTCACTGCTCGTCGGGTTATCCACCGCCAAGGCCTTGGCCTATGGTCTCAATATTCCCTTTGTCGGCGTCAATCATCTGGAAGGCCATATCATGGCTTCATTTCTAGCTGAGAAAAAGCCGCAATTCCCCTTTGCCGCGCTCGTCGTTTCCGGCGGTCACACCAATGTATATCTGGTAAAGGATTACCACGAGTTTCAGCTGCTGGGCCAGACACGTGACGATGCCGCTGGCGAGGCCTTTGACAAGGCGGCCAAGCTGCTCGATCTGGGCTACCCGGGAGGGGTGGTGATCGATAAAATGGCAAAAGAGGGCAACCCCAAGGCATTTGACTTTCCACGGGCTATGAAGGATTCGCCTGATTTCAGCTTCAGCGGTTTGAAAACATCACTCTTAACCATGTTCAAAAAGCGGGGGGGGCATATTGGCGGGGAAGAATTACCGGATGTTGTGGCCAGTTATCAGGAAGCCATCATCGATGTGCTGGTCGATAAAACGCTCAAGGCGGCCGGCGAGAATAATATCACGCAGGTTGTTGTTTGCGGCGGCGTTGCTGCCAACAGCCGATTGCGACTGAGATTTGCCGAAGCCACGGCCAGGGTCGGTATGGAATTATTTATTCCGCCGATGGTTTTATGTACGGACAACGCGGCCATGATCGCGGTGCTGGGAGAGATTATGCTGAAAAACGGACGCTCGGATTCGCTGAATTTAAATGCCGTATCACGCTGGCCCTTAGTTTTTCCTTCTTCGTCGGGAGAGGCGAAGACCGGCGTATGCCGGTGTTAGGGTGAGGGACATGACCACACCCAGAGATATTCTGAATCAATATGGCATCAAACCAAGAAAAAAGTTAGGCCAGTCTTTTCTGGTTGATGCCAATACGATTAAGAAAATTGTCGCCTCGGCGCGTATTTCTTCTGACGATGTTGTGATCGAAATAGGCGCGGGGATCGGTGTCCTGACCAGGGACATTGCACAAATCGCCAGGCAAGTCATTGCCGTGGAAATTGATCCATACCTGGTGAACGTTCTCCGAGACCAGCTGGCCTCCTGCGCAAACGTAGAGATTTATTCCGGCGATATTCTAAAATTTGATTTCTCTTCAATATCAAATAAATATAATACTAAAACTAATGTAATAGGTAATGTGCCTTATCATATTTCCAGTCCCGTAATCTTTCATTTATTGTCTGCACGACCAGACATCAATTGCTTCACTTTAATGTTGCAAAAAGAGGTTGTGCAGCGACTGGTGTCTTTCCCGGATAATAAGAATTATGGTGTGCCGTCCGTCTTGCTACAGATGTACGCCGAAGTTGAAAGACTCTTTGATGTCCCTGCAACCTGCTTTTATCCTCGTCCGAAAGTGGAATCTTCAATTATTCAGGGAACATTTTTGGAAAAATCCCACGTTGAGTTAATCGATGAAATGTTTTTCAGTCGGGTCGTAAAAGCCGCTTTTGCGCAGCGCCGTAAGATGCTGATTAATAATTTGAAAAACGCTAAAATTCTGGAAGAATTTTCTGATACTGAGTTAATAGAAGCGCTCGATGCCGCAGGCATTGACGGCAAAAGAAGAGGTGAAACTCTCTCTCTTTACGAGTTCGGAAATTTAAGCAATATCCTGAAACGGAAGCGACAAAGTAGTTAATAATCCGATTCCGACCCGTGTGCAAATTTCACCTAAAACCGTTTACTTATAACCGTAAAAAAATTATAACCATATAATATAATTTATTAAAATAATAATTTCATGAAATATGAAATATTATTCATGAAATATATTGACAAATTATTTTCGTTTGATTAATATCGCAATCGTGATGATCAAGTTAAGCAGAGAACGACTGAGCAATCAGGTTTATACGATCCTCAAGGGAATGATAGCTGATTATCGTTTCAACCCGGGAATGCGTGTCAATGTTGAGCAGATCGCAAAAGAAGTCGGGGCAAGCAGAACCCCGGTTTGGGAGGCCGTGCACCGCCTCATCCAGGAAGGTCTTCTGGAGAACGTTCCCAACCGCGGTGTCTTCATGTCCGCACTGACTCCCAAGCAGGCCATCGAACTCTATACCGTCAGAGAATCTCTGGAGAGCCTCGCGGCGCGCCTGGCGATTTCGAATGTCGATGAGAAAACCATTAAGAAAATGACTAAATGCCTGGATGAACAATATAGGGCTGTTCAGAAAGAGGATTTAGTCAGTTACTCCAGACTGGATTATGATTTCCACGCGATGGTCTATGAGGCAAGCGGTAATCGAACCTTGCAGGAAATGCTCGAAACAATTAAAAACAAAATGCGACCGATTGCCATGCATATTAATCCCATCCTTTCCAGTTTGTATCATGATCATGTTGAGATTCTGGAAGCATTCCAAGAGAAAGACCCTGACAAAGCAGAAGCCGCATTTCGAAAACACAATTTTCAAATGATCGCTCAGATTAAAAGCAGTATGGAGACAGACGAATGGAAGGAGGTGCCAAGAAATGACACTAACGCGTTATAAGGACGAACTTTACAATAACTTAAAGGAGGTATGCCATGTATAAAAAAGTTACACTGCTCTCAGTAGGCCTGGTTGTCTTTACTTTGTTGACAGGTCTTCTATTTACAACAGGGGTGCAAGCAGCGCCGCCGGACAAGGTAAAGATGGGGCTTATGTTCGGATTGACCGGAGCCGCATCTCCCATCGGACCGTTACAGCTGGACGGCGCAAAATTGGCGATCAAGGAAATCAATGCCGCAGGCGGTGTTAAATTCGGCGCCAAAAGAGTTCCCATCGAAAGCTTTGTAAAGGACGATGAATCCAAACCGGATATTGCTATTCGAAGATTCCGGGAAATGGTGGACGAAAACAAGGTCGATGTGATCGTCGGCCAGACATTCGCTCCCATTTCGGCAGCACTCAATAAAGAGGTCAAGAAAAACCCCGTTTCCTATTTTCCGGTCAATGTTGTTGCCGTCAATATGTTCGAGAAGAACGAAATGGCTGAGACCACCTTCTCTATACATGGATGCGCTTACTCCATCGGTTATGCCGGGGCTTCTTACATTGTGGATAAACTAGGCTATAAAAAGATTGTCTTCTTCGGGCCTGCTTATGCCTTCGGGCGTGATCAGTGGGCGGGCGCCAAAGCCGCCTTTGAAAAAAGAGGCATTAAAGTTGAATATGTGGAATCGCCGGTTGGAACAAGCGACTACACGTCGTATCTCACAAAAATCAAAGAGCAAAAACCTGAAATCGTCATGCTGGCACACTGGGGTGTTGATGCTATTAACGTGTTAAAGCAGACTTATGAGACAGGCTTGAAAAAGACTTCGAAGATTTGGTTTGACTGGATGACAAACGCCTTTGGAAGCGGTGTGCCGCCGGAAGCCCTGGAAGGCGTTTACTCGCTGATGTCATGGTACTATGATATGAAAGGTTTCCAGGACGCTGAAATTGTAAAGGCCTCGAATGCCTTTGCCAAGAAGTTCCAGCAGGAATATAAATATCCGCCTGATCCCTATTCTGCAATGGCCTACGAAGGCGTTATGGAAGCGGTTAGAGCGATGGAACTGGCACAGTCTGTCGATGGAAAAGCAATGGCCAAAGCATTGATGGCCAACCCCAAATTTAACTCCATGAAGGGCCAGGGCGTCTGGAGAGCTGACCATCAGCCTGTCTTCAAATACGGTGCTTATGTGGTTATCGGTAAAGGCGCCAGCGAACGAAAAGACAAAAAGTGGGACCTGGTAAAGATCATCGGTGCATACTCTGGTGAAGACTATCTTCCACCATTGTCAACACTGGGATATTAGGCGTATTAAAAAAGAGGGGCGGGGATTCCGCCCCTCAAAAATGCGGTGAGATATGACGACAGAACAGCCGATAGTTGAAACAAAAGAAGCGACGATAGATTTCAATGGTCTTGTTGCCGTCGATGGGGTGAACTTCACCATGAAAGAAGGTGAAGCCATCGGGGTTATCGGACCCAATGGTGCAGGGAAAACAAGCTTTTTTAACCTTCTCACAGGCCTCTTCTTCCCTACGGGAGGAAAGATATTCTTCTCCGGCAAGGATATCACCACCGTCCCACCCCACAAAAGGGTCGCGATGGGGATTGTCAGGACGTTCCAACTTGTTTCTGTCTTTGATTCACTCCCGGTCATGGATAATCTTATTTTATCGACCAATAGAATCAGCCGTGATCATGAATCCAGGGGTGCATTTTTCTTTGGTGATGCCCATCGGCAAAATAAGGTAGAGCAATGCATGGATGCCCTGAAACTCATGGGGATAGAAAACAAGGCACATCTGATGACTTCCGAGCTCTCCTATGGTGATAAACGCAAGCTGGAGCTGGCGGTTGCTCTCTCTTTGAATCCTAAAATACTTCTCCTGGACGAACCATTTGCAGGACTCAGCGACATGGAAATTTGCGAGGTTTCCCAAATCATCCGGGAAGTGAAAAAGAAGTTCTCCTTTGTGATTATCGAACATAAAATAGCCCATATCATTGACCTCGTCCAGAGGTTGTGCGTCATGCATGAGGGAAAGCTCATTGCCGAAGGGCCGCCGGCCGAGGTGTTGTGTAATGCCATCGTGCGTGAGGTTTACTGGGGGAAAGAGGAGGGATTGACATGCTCAGTGTAAATAATATCGATGCCTCCTACGGTCACGCCAAAGTGCTCCACGCCATATCGCTTAAAGTCAATTCCGGTGAAATGGTTTTTATCGCCGGGAGAAACGGGGCAGGCAAGACAACCCTTCTGAAATCGATTGCCGGTTTCCTCACGCCATCGACGGGGTCTATAACATTCGACGATAGCAGCATCATGGGCCTTCCGGCCGAAAAAATCGCCTTGTCCGGGATACGTTATGTCTTCCAGGATAAACGGGTGTTTTCGCAATTGAGCGTGAAAGAAAACCTTGAACTTGCCGCTTATCCGGTCAAAGTCAGCATAGCGGATGCCATTCAAAAGGTAGTCAGCATCTATCCGAAAATAGAAAAATTTCTTAACTTGCGGGCAGGGAGCTTAAGTGGCGGTCAGCGGCAAATATTGCTAATCGGTCGGGCGCTGATCGGCAATCCGAAATTACTCCTCATCGATGAACCGACGGAGGGGCTTGCAGCCGGGACCATTAACGATATTTTAAATGTTCTGGCCACCATGAAAGGAAAGGTGTCCATGCTCATTGTGGAGCAGAATCTCTCCGTTGTTGGAATGCTTGCCGACAAAATTTACATGATGAAGGAAGGAAAAATCGTTCAGGAAATCAATGAGAAATCAGAGATGACTAACAAAGCAAAATTGGAACAATGTTTGTAAAAACAGGTGATGAAAAAAGAGGCAAGTCAACGTTAAAAGGCGAAACACAAAATTAACAGACAATAAAAAAGGAGCATAATTATGAAAGGAAAGAAAAAGGCACAAAAGATTGAAGCGGCTAAAACTGCAATTGTATTGATTGAGCCGCAGTACGATTTTCTCAAACCGGGTGGTTCCATGTATCAGCATATCGAGGAACAGCTTGAAAAAAGAAATGTCATTCCCAATCTTGTAGATTTCATCGGGAAGGCGAGAAAAAAAGTTAAAAAAATCATCTACGTCCCCTTTGAAGAATTTGAACCGGGGTTCCCTGAAATCGATAAAAAAGGCCCGGGAATGGGTGGTCTCAGAGGGCTGGAAATTGATATGCCTACAGGATGGAAAATTGATGGAAAGCCTGTCGCCGGCGCATGGGTAAAGGGCACACCGGGACCGGAAATCATCCCCGAGCTGACCCCAAAAAAAGGGGACATCGTCATTAGAGGAAAAAAGACACTTGATGCGTTCTGGTCCACTGCGCTCGACTACACCCTGCGCGTCAATATGATTGAATGGCTGGTCGTTGTGGGATTCCATACCAACTGGTGTGTAGAATCAACAGCAAGATCCGGATA
>JANYAF010000191.1 GCA_025355175.1 Deltaproteobacteria bacterium
CCTCTGTGGACAAGGTGCTCTTTGTGGTTGACCGCAAAGACCTCGATTATCAGACCATGCGCGAATACGACAAGTTTGAGAGAGGAGCGGCCAACAGCAATACCAGTACGGCAGTATTAATTCCATTTCTAATTCATTAATGATATAATAGTCACACATTCATAGGGAGGTGTGGCTATGGCTAGGAAGGCGAGAGGCAGAGACTTGATGGATCAAGCAAAAGAGTTGTTATCGAAAGCCAAAACGGCGGAGGAGTTGAGACAGGCTCAAGCTGTCGTAATGCCACTGGAATTTGGTTTATCGATAGAGCAGACAGCTCATGCGATTGGTGTATCGGCTGGTTGGGCCTGCCAGTTGCGTAATCGTTTCATACGGCAAGGAGGCATTCTCAAGAAGGAGAAACCATCACGAGGCGGACGACGCCGTGAGAACATGGGCCTTGAAGAGGAAGAAGCATTTCTCGCACCCTTTTTTGATAAAGCGAAAGAGGGCGGGATTCTTGTCGTAAGCGAGATAAAGAATGCTTTGGATCAACGACTGGGACGTAATGTGGCACTGGCATCAGCCTACAATCTACTGCACCGGCATGACTGGCGTAAACTTGCTCCAGATAAACGACACCCCAAATCCGATGCTGATGCACAAGATAAGTGGAAAAAAAACTTCCAGACCTCATAGCCGAGATAGGGATATCCTGGGAAGGTCAAGGACCGATCCTGCTTATGTTTATGGATGAGGCTCGCTTCGGCCGGATTTCTGATACACGGCGCTGTTGGTGTCCGAAGCCCATTCGTCCTGTTTGTTACGCAATGGTGAGTCAGGAATATACCTATGCTTACGCGGCTGTCTCTGTTTCAGATGGGACCATGGATTCGCTGATACTGCCGCATGTCAACGGGGACTGCATGCAAATATTTATTGACGAAGTGGCTGCAAGACACCAGGGTGACCGGATTGTCATGGTGCTTGACGGCGCTGGCTGGCACAGAAACGAATCGCTCAATATCCCTGGTAATTTGCGTCTGATCAGCCTTCCGCCTTATTCTCCAGAACTCAACCCTGTGGAGCATATCTGGGACGATTTACGGGAAAAGGAATTTCATAACCGAGTTTTCGACAGCATTGATTCCCTTGAGGATCACTTGGAAAAAGCGTTACACGATTTTGAGAATGATCAGGATCGCATCCGTTCAATCGTCGCTTGGCCTTGGGTTATTAATGCGCTAATGAATTAGAAATGGAATTACAACGAGACAGCCATTTTTTGAAAAATTTAACACGTAGTTAGGCCAGTGATCGCCTCCAAAAACCAGAAATTGATGCTCGCCTTAAATTGGTGGCGGATTTTGGCCGACCTTCTCGCTTGTTATGTATCATTAATTTTGCTACAATGAATATAGGTAACGTTACCTTCAGGGGAAAGATATACAAATTATGATAGATGGTTACAATCGGAATATTAACTATTTGAGAATTTCCATTACGGACAGATGCAATTTGCGGTGCAGTTATTGTATGCCGAAAGAGGGTGTCTCCGTGCTGGGACATGAGGATGTCCTGAAGTATGAAGAGATATTGAGGATCGTGCGGGTTGCGGTAGATCTGGGAATCGCCAAAGTGCGCATCACGGGCGGCGAACCGCTGGTAAGACGCGGCGTGCTGGATTTTATCGGCAATCTTGCCGAAATTACCGGTCTGACGGATATCAGCCTCACTACCAATGGCATGCTGCTGGAGCCCTTTGCCGCGCCACTCTTTAAGGCCGGAGTGAAAAGGATCAATATCAGCCTTGATTCCCTGAATGAGGCAAAGTATGCGCGGATTACCCGAGGAGGGGAACTGAACGCCGTTCTGCGCGGCATAGAAGCAGTCCATCAGGCCGGTTTTTATCCCATCAAGATCAACGTCGTTGTCATCAGGGGCGTCAATGATGATGAGATTATCGATTTTGCCCGTTTGACGCTGCATAAACCATTTCAGATCCGATTCATCGAATTGATGCCCATAGGGCAGGCGGGCCTAACTTCCGAAGACCAATACATTTCCAATGAGGTCATTCTGGAGCGTATTAAAAGCGTCTACCGGCTCGAACCGGGCGGCGATGGAAAGAATACTGATGGACCGGCCCGG
>JANYAF010000244.1 GCA_025355175.1 Deltaproteobacteria bacterium
CTGATAAACAGCCGACGCGAATTCGACTTTGCTACCCGGAAATCGCTCTACGAAACAGAGCCGTTCATTATTTCGCTGTCAGCGACATCATAGAACCTAATCTTGAGTGGCAAAAATATAAATATGAATTATCCAAGCAACATTGGGATTACGATTTTCGGCGATTATTCTATACTTGGACACCTGATATTGCTGCTTCGTCGTTTGCACCGTTTGTAGAAATAGCAAACCGCGAAAAAACCGGAGGAAAATGCTGGAATTTGGATCTTTGGATTGCATCAGAGAAAGACAGTAATAGCGAGACTGTATTTCTGTTATGGCTTGAAGAAAGTATTGACATGCGTTTAAGGCCAAAATTTGTGTCTCCTGATACCCCATGGACCAAGTCAATACATGCATGCACGATTCGCAGAGGCAAGATTATTTCCAAAGACGTGCTTGAAATTGCTGGTGAAGGAAAATCTGGGTTAATACCTCAGTGGGGTAGATTCCATGCAACTCCAGATGGACGTCTTTATGTTATCTATTATTGCGCTGGTAAAAACGAACATGGAAAACAAACTTCAGAAAACCGTATCATGGAAATATATCGCAATGGTGGACACAGCACAGCCATTAAAATTCCACTAAAACACCCATTTAACAAATTCATGCTGGCAACTGAACGTGGAGGATCATTGCCATCTAATATCATTGATGTTCTCGGATATACCGATGGTAAGCCAGGAATAAATTATGCGCGGATCAGATTGTAGTAAAGGGGGGCGGTGAGAAGAGAAAAAAAGAGAGTTCTTTTTCTCGCTGATTCCCTTGGTAACGGTGGGGCGGAACGTCAGTTAGCTCTGCTGATAAAGTATTTACCAGTTGAGTGGGACCGGCGCGTCTGGAGCCTTGATGGTGGTGCATTTGCGGATATTATTCGCAGTACGGGTGTGGATGTTAACATATCCAAACGTTCCTCCCGATTCGATATAAGACCTTCTATTGCTCTATGGAAGACCGTCATATCTTGGCAGCCGGATGTGGTCCATTCCTGGGGTTGGATGGCTACGGCGGCAGCGGATCTCATTTGCGGAATCAAGCGAATACCCTTGATAGATGGTACAATCAGAAGCGGTATGGTACCCCAACGCCGTAGCCTTGCAAATCGCTTGAGTATGAAATGGGCTTCGATGGTTGTAGCTAACAGTCAAGCCGGTCTACGGGCGTGGGGTATATCTCCGCAAAGAGGCCGCGTGATATACAATGGATTTGACCATGAGCGTCTTGAGTTATCCAATGCGACCCTGTCTAAATCGGGAAATGTTGTAAAAGCAGTAATGACCGGTCGTATGGTGCCCCAGAAAGACTTCGACACTTTCCTTGGTGCAGCAAGATTCCTTCTGAATTCCTCAAATTACAGATGGCAGTTTATTGCTGTGGGAAACGGACCGGACAAGCAAAGGCTGGTAGACCGCAATGCGGGCTTGATTGCCAACGGCCAAGTCGTGTTTGTCGATGGTAAAACCGATGTAATGCCTATTCTTCATGATGCCCACATCGGCGTCCTCGTTTCTAATCCAAGGGTTCAAGAGGGCTGCTCAAACTCGATTATTGAGTATATGGCATGCGGCCTGCCGGTCATCTGTGGGGAAAGTGGCGGCAACCGTGAAGTGGTAATTGACGGGGTCACCGGTTTTATAATCCCACCAGAAAATCCAACGGACCTTGCAGAAAAGTTAATTATGCTGAGAGAGGATATGGCCTTGGCACAGCGGATGGGCGCGGCCGGGCGAGAACGGATATTACGTGATTTTAGTGTTGAAAAAATGGTCAACAGTTATGTTGAAGCTTATAATCATGTGCGGCGGTAACGAAAAATGTGCGGTATAGCAGGTTTTCTGATTTTTGATAGGGCCGCATCTGCTTCACAGAAGACCCTCAAAGTGATGACAGACATCCTGATTCATCGTGGCCCGGATGGGAGCGGATATTGGACGAAAGGGCCTGTTGCCTTGGGTCACAGACGTCTGGCAATAATCGATCTCAACACGGGCCAGCAACCTATGTTTTATAATGAAGGAAGGCTGTGCATTACGTTTAATGGTGAAATTTACAATTACCTTGAGATCCGTGATGAACTCCTTGGTAAAGGTTACTCGTTTCTGACAAATTCTGACACGGAAGTGATCTTGGCAGCATACGCAGAATGGGGCACTGATTGTGTAAACCATTTCAATGGGATGTGGGCGTTTGCATTATGGGACGAATCTAATCAAAGACTTTTCTGCTCCCGCGATCGCCTTGGCGAAAAGCCTTTCTATTATGCGGTAACGAATAACACCTTCATATTCGCTTCTGAACTGAAGAGTATCTTTGTACATGGCGTTCCAAAAATAATAAACGAAGATATGCTCGATACCTATCTCTGCTTGACTTATATTCCTGCGCCATATTCTTTTTATAAGAATATTTACAAGTTGCGGCCGGGGCATTCTCTAATAGTTGAAAATGGTGCTATACGGGATCAGCAGTACTGGAATGTCGAGTTTGTACCTGAAAAAGACGCTATCAAAGACGAAAAGCAGATATTCACCACCTTCGAGGCCCTCTTTAATGACGCAGTACGACTACGGATGCGCGCTGACGTCCCTTTCGGGGCGTTCCTCAGTGGTGGTTTGGATTCAAGCTGCATCGTAGCTGCGATGAGCAAAGTTTCCGATCTGCCCGTACGCACCTTTACTATTGGTTTTCAGGATAAACAGTTTGATGAAAGGCCTCTCGCTCGTTTGGTGGCGGATAAATTTGAAACAGATCACAGGGAGCGGATAGTGGTTCCCGAAGATCTAAACGGACTTATCGAAAAGCTTGCCCACTGTTATGACGAGCCTTTTGGCGATTCATCGGCATTGTCAACGTATCTGGTCTGTCGAATGGCCAGAGAAACGGTTACTATGGTCTTAACCGGAGATGGAGGAGACGAGGTCCTGAGTGGGTATACCATTCATCAAGGCGAAAAATTCACTCAAAAGTATCAAAAAGGGCCGTTGTTATTGAGAAATAGGCTTCCATCGTTTTTTAAGTTGGCCGGCAAAGTATTACCAGGCACTTTAGGAACAATCGCAGAAAGAACAAACAAGGTTCTCGCTGCATCGAATTTGGATTTTATAGACAGATTAGAGCAAAAACAGTCAGGGCTGGATAAGGATTTGAGGAAGAGACTTCTCAATCTACAGAATGGCAATTTTGTGTCTGCGGCGGCAGTAATTGACGACATGCTATTACCTGTAAAGTCTTTGTATAACTTCGGAAAGTTGAATTACTGGCTTACAAAAAACTCACTGCCTGATGATATACTCTGTAAAGTTGACAGGGTTTCCATGGCAAATTCGTTGGAGACCCGCCTCCCTTTTCTTGACTATCGCCTTGTTGAATTTTTGGCTTCTGTGAGCATGGAAGTCAAACTCAAAGGTTACACAAGGAAACATATCCTTCGGGAGACGTTAGGAAAAGAGCTGCCTCACAAACTCATGAAAGCATCAAAAAAAGGGTTTAGTGTGCCACTTCAAATGTGGACGAAGGGTGGAGAAAGTATGGGTCGGATTATGGAAGAAAGAATATTGACGGTAGCTGATGCAGGATTGCTTGACCGACAAGCTATAACGCAGCTACTTCTAAGGGCAAAGAATGGGAACACTGGCCTCGACAATTCGCTTTGGGTTCTGGGGATGCTCGGACAGGTTTTGCGAAACAACTAAATCATGCATCAAATCAATTATGCGCATCCTTCTTGCTAATTATCGCTATTTCATATCAGGAGGTCCCGAGCGCTACATGTTCAATGTAACGGATGCGCTTCAGGATCGTGGTCATGAGATCATACCGTTTTCTGTCCATTACACAAAGAATATTCCATCAGTATATTCGAAATACTTTGTCGAACCGTTGGGCACCAGAGATGAGGTGCTATTTCAGGAACAACGGCGCAACATAAAAACATTCGTGAGAACCATGGCGCGGCTATTCTATTCTCCTGAAGTAGAACGTGCTGTGCAGAATCTCGCAAAAGATACTAAACCGGATATTGCTTACGTTCTCCATTATTTACGAAAACTTTCTCCATCTCTCCTGGTTGGGCTGAAAAAAGCGAAGATCCCTATTGTTGTTCGTTTATCCGACTATGCCATGCTGTGTCCCCAATCTCATTGTCTTCGAGAGGAAAAACCATGCGAATTGTGTGTAAAGGGTCGCGGCCTTTTGCCAAGCGTTTACCACATCTGTGTTCAGAACAGTTTTGCGGCATCCACGCTCAATGTATTGGCTACGTGGTACCACCAAGCCAGACGCTACTTCGATCTTATTGATGTGTTCGTTACCACAAATTCATTCATGTACGATATGATGAAATCGGCCGGCTTTGAGGAACAGCGTTTACGATGTATCCCGACATTCGTGAATGTAGAAGTATTTCAGCCTGTGAACGACTTTAAGAAAGAAAACTATATTATATATGCGGGACGTCTTGAGCCAACAAAAGGTGTCCACGTCCTAATCGATGCAATGAATATTCTCCATCTGAAGCGGCCTGATCTAAAACTACATACCAAGATAGTCGGGTCGGGTGATTCGGCCTATTTGCTCGACCTCCAAAATAAAGTGCGGCAATATGGATTGGAAGAAATGGTAGAGTTCACAGGTGATGTTGATACGCCGCGGCTATGTGGTCTGCTTGCTCAAGCCAAACTCACCGTCGTCCCCTCCCTTTGGTATGAGAACCTGCCCAATTCCATGCTCGAGAGTTATGCATGTGGGACACCAGTAATCGCATCGTGTATCGGGTCACTGAGCGCATCAGTACGAGAAGGGGAAACGGGCTTACTTTTTGAGCCAGGCGATCCAAACAGTCTTGCTGAGCGCTTAATTTACTGTTTCGACAATTCCGAGCACGTTTATGAAATGGCGGTGGCTGCCAGACGTGTCGCCGAAAGTGCTTACGCGCCTTCGCGGCATATCGCGGCGCTGGAAGGGTTGTTCTCCGATCTCATAAAAGCAAAGTAAGAAGAAATTCAAACAAGGGACAATAACCTATATGAAAAAAATTTACATTGCCGGCTGTGGTGGTATGCTGGGAGAAGCATTCTACGGACAGTTTAAAGACGATTATGAGTTAAAATGTACCGATAAAGATGTCAATGCTTCGTGGTTGTCGTTGCTCGATTTCAGACATTTCGATGCCTATAAAAATGAGGTCATAACGTTCAACCCCGACTATCTTTTTCACCTCGGGGCCTATACCGATCTTGAATTCTGTGAACAAAATGCCGACGAAACGTATAGTACCAATACTCTGGCGGTAGAAAGCGCTGTATATTTAGCCAACGAATTAGATATACCGTTGTTGTATATCAGCACCGCCGGCATCTTCGACGGAAAGAAAGAGTTTTACGACGATTGGGACCAGCCCAACCCACTGGGGGTTTATGCCCGCTCGAAATACATGGGTGAACGCTTTGTAGTTGAGAATGCAAAACGTTACCTGATTTGCCGGGCCGGCTGGATGATGGGTGGCGGTCCCGGCAAAGACAAAAAATTTGTTCAAAAAATCATGAAACAAATAAAAGACGGTAAGAGAGAGCTTTTCATTGTTAACGACAAAGATGGCACCCCCACCTATACTCATGATTTCGCAATAAATCTCAAGCTTCTATTGGAAAAAGAATATTGGGGCCTCTACAATATGGTTTGCGGAGGGCAGACGAGCCGTTTGGAAGTGGCCCAAGAAATCATTTCCATATTGGGGATTCAAGACAAAGTAAAAATTAATGAAGTCTCTTCTGACTATTTCAAGAGTGAGTATTTTGCTCCCCGCCCGCCAAGCGAACGCTTGATCAATCGCAAACTCAATATTCGTGGCCTCAATGTTATCCGGGATTGGAATATAGCATTAAAGGATTATCTGGATTCGTATTATCAAGATTATCTGTAGTGGAAAATCATCATCATAAACCCGGCAGGAAACCGCGCCTTGCTTTCATCGGTGCGAAGGGATTGCCACCTGACATGCCGGGCGCAGGCGGCGGTGAGCGCGAAATTGATGCCAAGGCCCGCAGATTGGCCCAACGGGGCTATGAGGTAACTGTTTACTGCCGCTGGTCCTATAACCGCCATCCCGTTACCCCCTACCACGGCGTGCGATTGATTTCTCTGCCTTCGCTACAGAAGGCGGGATTACAAATGCTGTCCCATACCCCCCTTGCGACAATGCATGCTATCATCAACAATACTGCCGACATCATCAACTACCACGGCATGGGCAACGCCTTGTTCTTACCGCTGGCCAGGCTGAGTCGTAAGCCCACTTTGGTGTACATGGACGGCATCGATTGGGAGAGGCCCAAATGGGGGCGCATGGCTCGTATTCTGCTCAAGCAGGCGGCGGCGGCGGCCTTTCGCTGGGCCGATGCTCTATATGTAGATAACCAGGTCTCGCAACAGGAATTTGCAAAGATCTTCGGAAAGTCGCCACAGGTCATCACTTTGGCAGCCGAAAAGTGGCCACCCCCCGGCGATTACATGCTGGGACAGTTTGGGATAGCGCCGGGCGGCTACAACCTCTTTGTGGGTATGTTGCATCCTGACAAAGGTGTACACCTGCTGCTTGAGGCGTATGCCAAGCTTGATGTAGATATTCCCCTGGTTATTGTAGGCGACAACCCGGACGACCCCACGTATGTGTGCAGCCTCAAGGATAACTGTGACCATAGAGTCAAGTTTCTAGGCTATCAATATGGGCTTGCCGCCCGACAGCTTTTTGCAAATTGCCTGATCTACATCCAGCCCTCAATCATGGAGGGCAACTCGCCGGCTTTGATGAGCGCTATGGCCTGTGGCCGCTGTGTCGTTGTTAACGGGATCCCTCAGAATCGCGAGACCATCGGTGATGCCGGCGTTGCCTTCGAACAAGGCAACGTCGCTGATCTCAGAAAAAAACTTCAAGACTTGTTGACTGACCACGGGCGTATCGCAACACTTGGATTGCTTGCACGTCAACGCATTGCGGATGTATACGACTGGGAAAAAGTCATCAATGAGCTCGAAGAGGTTTATGCACGGTTGGGAATACCTTGATGTTATCATACCGGACATTTTTGTTGCCGATCACACCTTGGACGATCCAAATCATGTACCATGCAGATCTCGTCATCAGCGGCGGCGGAAGCATGAACAGGGAAGCGGCGGTGCTGGGAACCCCTACTTATTCCCTGTTCAAAGGAAAACTGGCGGCCGTTGATCGGTATCTTATGGACAAAGGACGCATCCAGCATATCGACACGCTGGAAGAAATTGGAAAGATTCCGGTAGTGAAGAAGCAAAAGCATAGGAAAATGAACGGCAATGCAAATCTGGTTCAGGAAGTGGCAAATTCACTCACACAGCAGTTACGGTAAAAAAATAGGGGTGCCGGTGAACCGGCACTTGGAAGATTATGATATCATTAGTGAATTGACGAAGGTCGAAAAATTTTGCCTCTGTAAAAAACGATGAGTGTTGAAAAGCGGGGTTGTGGAAATTCTTGGCATGGCGTGTATGGAAAAATATATAGAATTAGCATAACCAATAAGGGAGGTTCTGAGCGATGCAAGTTATTTCAGTTAAATACAGGGAAGGCGTCTTTGTGCCCGACGTGCCGATACAATTACAAGGCGACCCTGATGCGGTTGTCGTGATCAGTGATGAGAAAACCCATGCGGCTGTGAAATCCGGCGAGGGAATTGGGCTTTCAGCCGCTGAAGAATACAAGGCCAAGTATCCTAATGATTCAATTGATATGAACAGTTTTAAGTATGTGGGTATATTGGAAGATGCTACGCCTTATGATTCAAAAAAAGAGCTGATACGAATCATTGAGGAGAAATATAATGATATTTAATACACTTGTTGATGTGAACGTATTCGAGGATGTGATTCGCAGGCGAAAAGGTTGGACAGGGAGCAAGAAGATTATAGACCTTTGCGGGAAAGGTGCGATCAACGGATGGATCAGCTCTCTCACCCAGGTCATTATTTACTTTCACGCCATAAGAAGCATTGGCGAAAATAGCGCCAGACAACTTGTCGACGCGATAACGGGTTCGTTCTCTGAAATTCCCCTGCGACAAGGGATTAACGGATCAGCCTTGAAAAATAGTATGCCTGAGTATGAAGACAACATTCAGTATGAATCGGCAATGCAATTTCATCTTGATGCCATTATTACCAGAAATAAGAAGCATTTCCGGCAAGAGAACATCTCCGTTTATACCCCGGAAGAGTTTATAGAATTATTAGAATGTGGGGAAGTTCTTGTAAAGAACACAAGTGTTCCCTTTATGAATCTCCGTGCCCAGCATCATCGGATCTACAACGAGATCGACGACAAGCTGACGGATGTGATCGCCAACACGGGCTTCATCTTGGGGAAGTATGTGGAGGAGTTCGAGCGGGGGTTTGCCGAGGCGCAGGGGGCGAAATATTGCGTCGGCCTTTCGAGCGGCACGGATGCCTTGCATGTGGCCCTGTTGGCTATGGGGATCGGGCCTGGAGACGGGGTTGTCGTGCCGGTGAATACGTTTATCGCCACCGCAGAGGCGGTGTCGCTGTGCGGGGCCACTCCGGTTTTTGTGGATTGTGATGAATACTACAATATGGATGTGGATAGGCTGAAAGAATTGCTGGAAGGAGGGGGAGGGACAGAACATATAGAGATCAAGGCGATCATTCCCGTGCATCTTTATGGGCAGCCGGCTAATATGGCTGCTATAGGAGAGCTGGCGAAGCGATACGGGTTGAAAGTTGTCGAGGACTGTTGCCAGGCCCATTTAGCCAGATATCGGGGGGTGCCCGTGGGTAATGCGGGGGCGTTCGGCGCCTTCAGCTTTTATCCGGGGAAGAATCTGGGGGCCTATGGCGAGGCGGGGGCCTTGATTACGAACGATGAAGAGCTCTATCTGAAGGCGAAGATGATCCGTCAGCACGGGGAGATCCAGCGCTATCAGCATCAGGAGATCGGCCATAATTACCGGATGGAGGCGTTCCAGGGGGCGGTTCTGGGCACAAAGCTGAAGTATCTGCCGGCGTGGACGGAGAAAAGGCGGGCCAATGCATGCCTTTACAACGAGCTCCTGAAAGATGTCGAAGGGGTATCGACGCCTGCGGAGATTGACGATGTTTACAGCGTTTATCATCTGTATGTGATTCAGGCGGAAAGACGGGACGAGTTGCAGAAATATCTGGGAGAAAAAGGTGTGGCGACGGGGCTCCATTACCCCGTTCCCCTGCATCTCCAGCGGGCCTATGGTTTCCTGGGATATCGGGATGGTGCTTTTCCCGTTGCAGAGGTTTCGGCCCGACGCATCCTTTCCCTGCCCATGTATCCCGAGTTGTCGGAAGGCCAAATCCGCTATGTTGTGGACAAAATCAAAGACTTTTTCAAAAAATAGGGTTGCCGTTTCCATCTTTTCTCTCCATATTTAACGTTGATTCAAATATTTTCCGGACAGCTTAAATTCGTCCTGCTGTTTTTTGACCTGACCGCCTTCTGGCTGGCGTTTCATGTCGCTTACGGTATCCGGCATGATGTATGGTTTGCCATGCCCGGGGAATATATGTGGGTGGCCATTTTATCGTCCATCCTGATGGTCATATTCTTTCAGCGGTCGGATCTCTATAAGATGCGGCAGGGCTTCATGGAAGATCTGGTGGCGGTAATCAAGAGCACGGTCCTGACCCTGCTGATTATTCTGGCCATTCTCTTCTATTACCGGGACATGAGCTATTCCCGTGTTTTCATGACCTGGCTGGCCCCGTTGCTGATTCTTTTCGTCATCTCTGCACGCTGGCTGTTTCAACGCCTCGTCAATTCCCTGCGCGGGGTAAAGCCGGCCTTAAGGAATTCGGTCGTCATCGGCTGCGGGGTGATGGGCCAGAACCTCATCAGTGAGCTGTCCCTCCGCCCGACGGTCTATCATGTCGTCGGATTCCTCGATGACAATCAAAGGGTCGACGGGTTTATGGGCAAAAAGCACCTGGGGGGATTAAACCGTCTGGAAGAGGTCATCACTGATTACAAGATACATCACGTGTTCATGGCCATTTCCACCGCCCATGAGGGGTTGCTCAAAAAGATTGTGGCGATTTGTGAAGAAATGAACGTGACCTGGCGCTTTGTCCCCAACCTCTATCTGTTGCCCTTCGATGATTTTCATCTCGATTTTGTCGGGAAGATACCACTGATCGGTTTGAAGGATACCAATATCGTCGGCATCAATTACGTGATGAAGAGGTTTTTCGACTTCATGATGAGCGGCCTAATCATTATCGCTGCCCTGCCCATTATCCTGATTGCTGCCCTGTCCGTCAAACTAAGTTCCCGCGGACCCGTCCTGTTTACCCAGAAACGGATAGGGCTTCATGGAGAGCCGTTTGACTTCTTCAAGTTTCGCACGATGTTTGTCAATAATGACGGGGCGATCCACAAACAGTATGTAGCGGAATGGATCAAGAGCAATGAGGCCCATGCCAAAGACGGCAATTCAAAAAAGATCTACAAGATCGCCGACGATCCCCGCATCACCAAGGTGGGGAAGTGGTTGCGGAAATTCAGCATCGACGAGCTTCCCCAGTTGTTCAATGTCCTAAGGGGAGATATGTCCCTGATCGGTCCCCGGCCGGCCTTGCCCTATGAGGTGGAGATGTACTCACCGTGGCACCGGAAACGCCTTCAGGCGCCGCCGGGAATCACCGGACTCTGGCAGGTAAGCGGGCGCAATGCCCTGTCCTTCGAAGAGATGCTTAACCTTGATATTTCCTACATCAACAATTGGTCATTTGAGAACGACATCCGGATCCTCCTCAAGACGGTTACGGTCGTCCTCTTCGGTAAAGCGTACTGAATAAGACAAAAATCCCCCTCGGTCCCCCTTTAGGAAAGGGGGAAGTAAAATCCCCCTCAATTATGAAAATGGAAAGGAAAATGGCTTTATGAAGACAAAAATCGGTGTAGTGGGTTATGGTTACTGGGGGCCCAATCTGGTCCGCAATCTGGCTTCGCATCCGCTGTGCGCGGGGCTTACGGTCTGCGATGTGGACGAACGGAAACGGGACCTGGTGCAAAGCCGCTTCCAGGCGGGTAATGTTTCCGTTACGGACAATTACCAGGATATCCTCGCCGACGATGAGATTAAAGGGGTGGTCGTCGCTACTCCGATCAGCACGCACTTCCAGCTTGCAAAGCAGGCCATGGAAAGGGGCAAGCATGTCTTTGCGGAAAAGCCTTTGGCTCATGAGGGACCGCTGGCCCATGAACTGGTGGAACTGGCGAAGGCCCGCGATTTGAAACTTATGGTCGGGCATACGTTTCTCTTCAGCCCTCCCGTGCTGAAGACGAAAGAAATACTGAAGAAAGGCGATCTGGGGCAAATCCATTACATCGACACGCAGCGGGTAAATCTCGGGCTGCATCAGAAGGATGTGAGCGTCATCTGGGATCTGGGTCCCCACGACCTTTCCATCATCCTCTACTGGCTCGATGACGTTCCCGTGGAGGTCAGCGCCAGAGGGCGGGACTGCGTGGTGCCGAATATTCCCGATGTCTGCTTCATGACCCTGAAGTTCCGCTCCGGTGTGATCGCCAATGTGACGGTCAGTTGGCTGTCCCCCACAAAGCTGCGGCGAACGATTATCGTTGGGGACAAAAAGATGCTCGCTTACGACGATACGGAAAACCAGGAGAAGATCAAGGTATATGATAAAGGCGTCAATTATCAGGATCCGGAGACCTTCGGTGAGTATCACTTGAGTTACCGTTCCGGTGATGTGTGGTCGCCTCATCTCGACAGTTATGAACCGCTGTATGCGGAAATGACCCATTTCCTCGAATGCATCCAAAATGGCCGGCAACCGCGCAGTGACGGCATGATCGGCTGGCAGGTGGTAAGGATATTGGAGGCGGCGGATCAATCCCTGCGTAACGGTGGAAATGTAGTCAAACTGGCTTGGGAAGAATATGAATAACTTTGGAAAGATATATGAAAATGTGATTTTAGGGGAGGATGCGACCATCCACCCCCTCTGCATCCTGGGGATGCCGCCGCGGCGGCGGGCCGATGGTGAGCTGCCGCTGGACATTGGCGCCGGGGCCATCGTGCGCGCCTTTACAACCATTTACGCGGGAAACAAGATCGGGGCAAGGTTCCAGACGGGACAGTGCGTTTCCATCCGGGAAAATAATGTCATCGGCGACGATGTGAGCATCGGGACGAATACGGTTATGGAGTTCGGCAACCGGATCGGCAACCGGGTCCGCATTCACAGCAACTGCTTTCTGGAGATGGTAACGATCGGGGATGATGTCTTTATCGGGCCTCATGTCGTGTTTGTAGATGATCCTCATCCCATGAACTGTGAGAGGTATCAGGAATGCCTGGGGGGGCCGGTGATTGAAGACCTGGTGCGGATCGGTTCTAATTCTACAATCATGCCGGGGGTGAGGATCGGGCGGAACAGCCTGGTTGGGGCGGGGTCACTTGTGTTGCACGACGTTCCGCCCAATAGTGTCGTAGCCGGCCATCCCGCCTGTGTTATCAAGCAAATCGGCGATCTGAAATGCGCTAAAGGCTTCTATCCAAAGCCTTATGACTGGCCTCCATATACCCGAACATCGTCATTTGATAAGGGAGATTAATAATGAAATTAGGACGTATTTTGGTAGTTGATGATGACGAAGCTGTTCGCACGATGTTTGGTGAATACCTCACATGTTGCGGATATGAAGTCGTTTTGGCTGAGGATGGGGCAGATGCCCTGGAGAAGTTTATCCCGGGCCGCTTCGATTGTATTATCTCCGATATGTGTATGCCGAGGATCGATGGTTTTGAGCTGTTGAAAAGGCTAAAAATGCAGGACAGCTCTGTAGATGTTTTGATAATTACCGGTTATCCGGATATCGGCTCTGCCATCAATATAATCAAGGAAGGGGCTTATGATTATGTGACCAAGCCTCTGTACATGGAAGATATCCGTATCAAGGTAGAGCGGATCATAAATGCCCGGAAGGCAAAACAGTCATTTAAGAGAATGACCGGCTTTTTTTGGGCCTTGATTGCCTCGATTCCCCTCTGGTTGATTCTGGGCATTATTTTGGGCAAGATATGGTACAAGTAAATTAATGGGAATGAATCAACGCGTTAAAGGAATATATTTCCCCAAAAGGGCGGCATGGTGGTTGATCATGTCGCTTTTTTTGTCTCTCCATGTTGCTGTATTTAGTGCTTTTGCCCTTGAGAACACGGGAAATGTCGGAGTTGCGGAAACTCCCGGTGTGCTTGCTTACCCCAGAATCATTTCCATGAACGGTCATTGGCAGCGGCAATTTATTGATCAATTATCATTGCACGCACTGAAGCAAGACAAGTGGTCTCCAGTAAGCATCCCCTTTCGAGAGGGGGCAGCCCCCAGTCATTTCACTGCCTATCGCAAAATATTTTCCTTACCCGCCTCAACCACCGATGATCGCATCGTCATTCACTTCCAGGGTGTTGCCTTTGCATCGCAGGTTTATCTAAATGGCAGGCTCGTAGGCGAGCATGGACCGACGTTAGAGCCGTTTGAACATGATCTGACGCCGTTCCTGAAAAAAAAGGGGAACGATAAGATTCGGGCCATCCAGCCCGGTGATTCTTCGGCAAGGGTCGATAATGGGAATGATGATAACGAAGTGATTGTTCTTGTCCAAGACTGGACTTCCGTCCTTGAGAGGACACCGGGGCTGGAATTGCCGGCAAGCACGAAGAGTCAAGGAAGCAAGAATGAAGCGATCCGGCAGTTTTCTCCGGGGAGTCCCTTTGATCGTTCCATCTGGTACAAGACGATTGCTCCGATAGGTGCGAATCATCGTCTGAATGGAATTTGGGATGATGTCTGGATGGAGGTATTCCCGGAGGTACGTTTGGAAGATGTGGCCGTGGATTCGCTGGTTGCCGATGGCAAGCTTCGGGTGACTGGAAAGATTCACAATCTTGGGGAGCGCGCTTGGCAGGGGAGGATGACCATTGCTGTCGTAGAGGGAGGCGGTGGGAATAAAAGTATTGGCAGGGGGGATTGTCATGTCTCGTTGTGCCCACCTGCGGGCAGGGATGTTAGCAAGGAAATCATCGTTGTTGACGTTGACGACGTTCGCGACGTCGCGGCAGGACAGAGCAAATCATTTCAGGTCATTCTTGATGCCAAGGGCTTGTCGCCCTGGGAGCCGCGCCGCCCGGCTCTCTACAATTTGATGATAAATTTGCAGGGTGGATCTTCATATCGAAAAGTAATACCTTTTGGTTATCGGCAAGTGATTGTCAAAGGCCATGATGTCCTGTTAAATGGGAAGAAGATACATTTATTTACCGCGTCAAGCAGCAACAACAGCATGAATCGTCAAGGCCTCATGGAGCATCTGCAGAGGTTGAAAGAGTTGAACATAAACACGATTCGATTTCATGCGAATATTTTCCCCGGCTGGTATTACGATGTAGCCGATCAAATGGGGATGCTGGTAGTGGCAGAGTCGGCGATCAACGGCTCTTATGTGGTTCAAAACAATTATAAAAGCGATTTGTTCTTTGACAATGCGGCTGTTCACTGGCAGGGCCCGG
>JANYAF010000039.1 GCA_025355175.1 Deltaproteobacteria bacterium
TTTTTCATATGCTTCCTCAAATCGCATCTTCCGGGTCTCCTGTAGCCATTCTGTACGTCTCATCTGTCACCTCTCGGTGACATCTTAAACCGGACAGGTTATGTGCTACAATACCGGACATATCACGTGTTCCTAACACTACTATAACGCGCAAATCAGCTGCATCGATCAAAATCACCTAATGGAAAATCTGGGTTTAAAATATCCTCAAAATAATATTTCTGTCAAGCAGTTTGAAACCATTCCACTAAATCAGGAAAAACGATGGCCAAATAACGTGCCTTTTCACTTAATGAGAAAATCCGATAACGCTAAATAGTCGAAACAGCGCTGAATATAAAAAGCATTCGCCTTCAGAGGGATAATTTTATGGCTTTTGATAAAAAAGCAGAAGCTGAATCCCGCAAAAAACTGCCTAATCAACCGTCGGCAAGGTGTTGCGCAAGGAACTAAGGGCCGAAGAATTGGCCAAAAGAAAGAAATAACTGTTTCGCGGACATGAAGGTTCCATGAAAAAAGACTTGCGCGCTTCCAAAAGAGCGCAAGCCTTTTGTGTTTTTTAGTCACACCGAGCAGAACATTTGGCAAGCCACCCCCGGCGGTTTATAAGAACCATTCCCATGCTATTTGACGGATACCACCGGGCAGTGCGATTCCAGAATAATATACTGGGCGTTGGATCCGAAAAGCAGCTTGCCCACCTTGGATTTCTTCTCAATACCTATAATGATTTCGTCCACTTTCTTATCGGCCGCGAATTCTACAATATCCTCACCAGGTGTCAATCCCCTTACCAGAACATGTGTTTCGCAGGCAATGCCTTCGGCCTCCAGTGTTTCTTTTACATAGGCAAGTTGTTTTTCGACTTTTTCCAGATTTATCTGCTCTTTTTCGGACACTCTCTCCATAGAGCTGGCAATATAAAGTTTAGCATTAAATGCTTTAGCGTGTTTCTTGGCTACTTCCAAAACAGCGCTATCAGCGTCCAGTCCACCCACATATGCGACTAATATTTCCATGATTCCTCCCCGTCTTTAGAATTCAGTATTGATTTTATCTATTATTCTTTTACTTACTTTTGCGTGTTATTATAAGAAAAACCTCCTTTAATGTCAATCAGTTTCTCATAGGCAAATTTACGGTGAATTATCTTGACACACATTTCTCATCTTCATATACTTCATCTGCAAATAAAATGGTTTTCAGACCGATGGAACGGGCGAGGAAAATTATTGAACATTCCCCTGCTGCAACATGATTCAGCCAAAAGGCTTCAGGCTTTGTTTATATGAAAAAAAGCATATCAACAGATAAAGTCCAATGTACTTTGAAGAAAGGAATCTAAATTAATGAACATCATTGTCTTAAACGGAAGCCCCAAAGGCGATCTCAGTGTTACTCTCCAGTATGTCCGCTACGCGGCAAAGAAAAATCCGCAACACTCATTTCAATATTTTCCGGTGGCTCAAAATATCCGGAAACTCGAAAAGGATGAGGCGGCTTTCAACGAAATTATGGATGCGATCAAAAAAGCTGACGCCGTGTTATGGGCATTTCCTCTTTACTTTCTTTTGGTCTGTTCTCAGTATAAGCGCTTTATTGAGCTTATTTTTGAAAGAAAACAGGAAGCGGCCTTTGCCGGAAAATACGCGGCCTCTCTCTCGACATCCGTTCATTTTTTCGATCACACCGCCCATAATTACATTCATGCCATTTGCGACGATCTGCAAATGCATTACGCGGGGGCCTATTCCGCGGCCATGTATGATCTGATGAAAAAAACGGAACGAGCCCGCTGGCTGGCTTTTGCCGAATCTCTTTTTGACTCTGTATCCCGGCAAGTTCCTGTGGCCCGGGTTCATCCAAAGCTTGCGGCACAGAGTTTTACCTATGAGCCGGGACCTGCCGCGGTTGGCGTGGATGCCGCGGGCAAAAGGATTCTGGTGCTGAAAGACGGGCAAAAACCGGCAGGCAATACCGATGCGATGGTTCAGTCCTTTGTCGGCAACTTCCGCGGGGATGTTGAAGTCATTAATCTGAGTGACCTTGACATTAAGGGCGGCTGCCTGGGATGCTGCAAGTGCGGGCTGGACAATATCTGCGAATATGAAGGGAAGGATGGCTTCATCGATTTTTACAACGAAAAAGTAAAAAAAGCAGATGTGGTTGTTTTTGCAGGCGCCATTCACGACCGCTATCTTTCAGCCAAGTGGAAGACCTATTTTGATCGGTCTTTCTTCAATACCCATATGCCCACGCTCACCGGTAAGCAGATCGCCTTTTTGATTTCGGGCCCCTTGGGGCAGATTGCCAACCTCCGCCAGATTCTGGAGGCTTATGGAGAAACACAGGAGGCCAACCTGGTGGGGATTGTTGCGGATGATGCGGGCGACTCGAAGCAGATTGATCTATTGCTTGCCCAACTGGCGGACACGCTTGTCCGGTGTGCTGCCGGGAACTATGCCCCTCCCGTGACATTCTTCGGTGTCGCCGGTAGAAAAATTTTCAGGGACGAAGTTTACGGAATGCTGCGATTTGTTTTCCAGGCCGATCATCGCTATCACAAAAGTCACGAGCTGTATGATTTTCCTCAGAAGAATTTCAAGATCCGCCGTCTGAATCTGATGATGACGCTCCTCACCAAAATACCGCCTTTCCGGAAGAAATTTTTAAAGATTCTCAAGGAACAAATGGTAAAACCGATCAAACATATTGCAGAAAATAGATAATATCATCAGGAACGGCTATGAATACGGAAGACATCCTGCGTCTTGCTGATCTTAATATGGCGGAATTTGTCCGTGAGATGGCGCGCTGGAATGCAGCGGGCGAGATATTCGAACAGGATGATCTTGTGTTGACAAAGGGCGTCAGCCGATTTCCCTCTACAAATGTGGCAATCAGTTTAAGCAGCACTGTGGACAAACCCGGTGACGACACATTTGAACGAATCAAATCATTTTACCGGGAAAGAAAATCGGGCTTCAGTATTCATATCCGCAAACATGCGGATGCAGCGCTCGAATCCATCTGCAAACAGGAAAAGCTGTTATTAGTATCTGAAGCGCCGGGAATGATGATCGACAAACCATTTCCCGACACAAAAATAGCGGAGGGAATCGAAGTCCGTCAGATCACGGAGGTATCCGGCGTTGTCGATTTTGCATCAGTGGTGATAGAGAGTTATCAAAGCCTTGATCTGCCACCGTACGTCGGCAAAAAAATATTTGCCGCGCCCGAGAGATTACTGAAACCCTCCAATCATATCATTGTTGCCTATGATCAAGATCAACCTGTTTCCGCAGCCATGCTTATCTTCTCGCACTCTATAGCCGGCATCTATTGGGTAGGAACCGTGTCCGGCGCTCGTGGCAAGGGTCTGGCCGAGGCATGTGTTCGCGCTGTCGCAAACGTTGCATTCCGGCGAGGTGCGCCGCTGGTGGTATTGCAAGCGAGTAAATTCGGGGCGCCGGTTTATCGGCGGATGGGTTTTACGGAATTCACGAGTTATCCATGGTATATGTCTTTTGATCAACCACCTCGCGAGCTCGCTGCGGAAAATTGACGCTCGTCCCGCAACAGCGGGATTAAAAGCTATTTTGAGAAAAAGATTAGAGGAAACGCCACTACTTGATAGCCACAGGCAGGACGGGCGGACGAGCCAGGAAAGCCAGAATGACACAGCTGAAAAGAAGCGCCGCCGCGATGGTAAAGGGCAGAAAATAACCGCCTGTAACATCATAAAAATAACCGGCAAGCGTTGGGCTTATGGCGCTGGCAAGCGTCACCACAGGAGTCGTCCAGCCGACAATCCGGGAAAAATGTGTGCGTCCGAAATAGGCGCCCATGACATTGGGTAAAAGGACGATCATCCCGCCAAATCCAATCCCCGTAAGGATCGAATAGAGATAAACAAAAAAGATTCCTTGCGCGTTCATGAGTGATACAATGCCTAATCCCATGCAGCCAAAAAAGACGGCCGCCAGATACCGGCCGTCAAACCGCATGCCTAAAACGCCGCTTAGAAGCCTTCCCAGAATACTCATCCCCAGCATCAGCCCCAGCGCTGTGGCCGACACCATCGGGGAATATTGCAGATCCCGCAGATAGGCCACCTGATGGGTCGTCAGCATATTGGTGACAAACAACAGAACGGAAAACAAAATCAACAGTATCCACATGGCCGGCGTCCTCATGGCATTGCCCGCACTCCAGTCTGTAGGCGTTGAATAAACACTGCTCTTTGTTGAGCTGTGAAAATTTTCAGATGGACTTTCCAGGGCCTGCCCATCCGGCACCTGGCCTTCACTCTCCGGCGTATTCCGAATGAGACATCCTGCCAGAATAACCGTCAAAAGAAGATGAATACCAGCCAGGCAGACCCATGCCCAGCGCCAACCCAGATCGGAAATAAGCGAGATGATAAGCGGCGGCAGAAAAAAGCCGCCGACACCGCCTGAGGCGAAAAGAAATCCCAGCGCCAGAGACCTTCTCCTGATGAACCAGTGATTGATGACCGTCGTCACGGCTAAAAATTCGGCAAGGGCCAGGGCCAGGCCGCCCAACACACCGAAAAAAAGATAGACATGCCAGATTTCACCGACCTGAGACATGCCCAGTAAACCAAGTGCCGCAAAGATATTCCCCAGAATAATATTCTTCCTGGCGCCAAACCGGGCAATGGTCCACCCTACCAGTGGCCCCAGCAGGCCGCCAATAATCAGAAAGAGCGTATAGGGGCCGGACAGAGCCGAACGATGCCACCCGAATGTTTCATTCATCGACGGCAGGAACACACCATAGGCGTAAGTGACGTCGCCGCAAATGCCGCCATAGGCCAGCATCGCACCCGCAAGGGTCAGCCAGCCCGAAAAATGTGTTTGTTCTGATAGTGACGAATTGATCATGAGTTCCAGATACTACCTTCCTTTATTGGATCAAATTATAAGGAGAAGGTCTATTTCTGTCAACCGATAAAGGTAAATACTGAATATCATATTATATTATTTGCATTTTCAAAGACGGGGAAAAGAGCTAGAATGTCCAATATAATTATTGGCCGCAAGACGGCATATCACCATGAAAGGTTAAGTGTATGACGGGATCGGATATTCTGGTTGTCGTTCCGCACAGCGGCGTTGTCATTCCACCGGAAATTTCGCTGGAGGATTTGACGGACGAATTTTCCGCACTCGTTAAAAATGTCGATTGGTACACCCAGTGGCTGTATGATTTCCGTGACATTCTTGGCAACCGGCAATTGGTCTTCCCTTACTGCAGTATACTGCTGGAAGCCAACCGTGATCCGGCGGACATCGACGAGAGCGTGCCGCTTCAAGACGTTTTTGGCCTGCCGATTTATCGCATTGGATATGAACCGTCGGCCTCCATGCGGGCGGCATGGTCGGACAAGTATCTCAAGCCCTTTCACCGGAGCATCGAAGAAAATATTTCAGCAGGTGCGGGCCTGCTCTTTGACGGCCATTCCACAGTGACCGCCCGCGGTGTTGCCGATCATCAAATTGATTTGATGAGTTTCCAGCACACCCCGCGCGATGAAAAACCGCTCGCCTACTGCCCGGATGTAATTGTGGAAACCTATGCCGCTGAGCTGAGAAAGCACCTGCCTGATGTGCTGGTCACCGTGAACGGCTCGGAGTATGTCAAGGTGCACGGTCATGTGTGCGCCGCACATTCGGTTAACGCATTAAAGCGGATCGGCTCGCGTGCTCCGGCTTTTATTCAGGAAACAAACGAACACCTCTTTAAGAATGAAGACGGAACGCCCAATGTTGCGCAAATCAACCGCCTCCGTCGCGCGTTTGCCGAATCGCTCACGCAGACCATCCAGTCGCTTCAGGAATCGCAAAGGGTGTCGATGATCGACCTGCATATCGGCAAGCAAACCTATAATTATGACTGCGGGGCACAGGCGCTTCAGACAGTCATGAATTATTACGGTGTAGAATTGGGCGGCGACGAACTGATCACGGCGCTTGGCACGTCCGAGGAAGGTACACCGCCGCAGGCCATGATCGCTGTGGCGCAAAGCTATGGATTCGAGGTTAAATCCGGCACACAATGGTCTCTCAATCAGGTAAAGCAGTACGTGGACGCAGGAACGCCGGTGATCGTGCTTTTACAGGCCTGGGCCGACCGCTATATGGCGCTCGACGACTGGCGCAGCGACTGGGACGACGGCCACTACGCGATTGTCATCGGACTCAACAAAGATGTTTTGCTGTTTGAAGATCCCGCGACAATTCGCCGGACGTGGCTGCGCGAACGCGAGTTTCTGGCACGCTGGCATGATGCGGACACAAAAATCGGCGAGAAATACGAGCATTTCGGCATGGTACTTTTGGGGAAACAGCCCGCAAAACTTTCACTGGAACACATGGATTGATGCCATAACCATTCGTAGGAAATGGTTTTAATAACCGGAAAGTGCTGCGGGGCAAAATTTGTTTAACAGGAAATGTAACACGTATAGCTTCCACGAGAACCAGCAATCCGTATTGGTTCATAAAATCATCTTGACACATAATTTTCTCGTTTATATAGTCTCTACAATCCAAGGGAGTTCTCAGGTCTGGCTCATTTTACGGAGGGATGTGAGTAAATTAACTCGATTGTGCCGGATTATTGCTGTCTTAATATTCTTTGCATTCCTGTCGATATTTATTTCGGGCTGTGAAAGCAGATATGAAGATTTGGATATTAGCGTCTATCAATACCGCGACACAAAAGATGTTGTCAGGTTTGTTTATGATGCTTCGCTGATAATCAAAAAGAATGGTTTGAAGAGTTTGGAATATTTTCAAACCAATCGCATGCTTTATTGTACACCTGACCGCTACCTTTACATCTACGATATGGACGGGGTAAATATCTATCACGCGGGTATGCCTAATCTTGAGGGTAAAAACCTTTGGAATCTTACAGATAAAAACGGGAAATACCCAATTCAGATGGTTATTGCCGCGTTAGCTGATAAAAACAATCAACATGCCTGGGTGCATTATTCATGGTGGGAACCTGGTAAATTTTATCCTGTTCCTAAATCCTCCTGTCATTTCAAAGTTACAACTCACGAGGGTAAGGTATTATTCGTCGGTGGCGGTTTGAATTATCCCCATGAAGAAAAGGAATTTATTAGAATTCTCGTTGATAATGCCGCTCAGTTAATTAATGAAAAAGGCTATTCCGCGCTTGCCGGAATAGCCGATCCTGTCTCTAAATACAATTTTCGTGATGTGAAAGTTTTTGCTTTTACCAAGACCGGCAAACTGCTTATATCGCCTGTGATGAACGATAGTCTCACTGATTTCAAATTGCTGGATTGTGTCGATGAGATGGGTCATAAACCATTTGAGAAGGCGCTGATCGAGCTGAGAAACAAGGATTTCGTTTGGGAGGTCTTTCTGGCGAAGAACCGGTATCAACGGATACTTGTGAAGAAGAGCTTATATTTGCGCAAAACACATATCGCTGACCAAGAAATCTATGTCGGCGCGATAACAGATCTTCCCCAACCACCTGGATAATTAAGGGTACGAATGGCAGACAATAAAAATTACGAGTATTCTGTAAATGAAGTACCGCCACTAGGGCATTTATTGTTGTCAGCATTTCAACATGTTCTGCTAATGGTTGTTGCCATCGGCATACCTATAATTTTTGCAGGTCAGCTAAACGAAACACCGGGATTTACGGCTTCTTTGGTGACCTTTTCTATGCTTGCCTCTGGTATCGGCTCAATTATACAGGCTTTGCGCCTGCCTTATCTGGGGTCCGGTTATTTATGTCCAAATCTCTGCGGTCCTTCGTATTTGAGTCTTTCACTTTCTGCGGCGTGGATCGGTGGCCTGCCTTTGATGCGCGGCATTACTATTGTCGCCGGTTTGATCGAGATATTTCTTGCACCTTTAATACAAAAGCTAAAAAGCGTATTCCCCATGTACATTGTTGGTCTTGTTGTTGCGCTGGTCGGAATCAGCATTATTCAGATTTCGATAACATCGTTTTTTGGTCTGATTCTTCAAGGGGATGCCATCCGCAGTATAGATATTTTCATTGGCACTGTTTCATTATTAATAATGGTTTTCTGCAATTTATGGGGAAAGGGATTTGTTAAGATTTATTGTCTGATTATCGGGATGTTCTCGGGCTGGATTTTGTCTATGTTACTCATTCCTGAATATTGGCAAAACCTTGTATTAGTCAAAAACAGTCCACTTTTTGCGTTGCCTCAATTTAGTACGATTTTTCAGCCAATAACATTTCATCTTAATCTGCTTATTCCATTAATTGTTATTGCTGTCGGCAGCACTTTGAAAACCTTTGGCAATCTTCTCGCGGTACAGAAGCTCTCCGAGCCTGAGCTGGATAAGGTTAATTTTGTCCCTATACGCAATGGAATTGTGGCAGATGGCATCGCGACAACTTTATCGGGAGTCTTGGGCGCGATGGCCGTTGATACATCTTCCAGCAATATCGGTTTAGCCGGCGCTACTAAGGTATTAAGCAGATGGATTAGCGTTGTGGCAGGAGCAATTTTTATTGTGCTCGCATTTTTCCCGATGCTGACAAATGCCCTTGCCCTTATGCCAAAGCCTGTTCTTGGCGCCTCGCTTGTTTTTAGTGGATGTTTTATGATTTGCGCGGGTTTAATACAGATGCTGCAGGAAAATTGGGATTCACGTAAGACCTTTGTGGTGGGCATTGCGTTATTTTTTGGATTAAGCACTGCTTTTCTACCTTCGCTTTATGCCCGGGCACCGGGGATTATACAGACATTTTTTACCGATCCATTACCGACTGCGACAATTCTTGCCGTAATATTGAATCAAATGTTTAACCTGGATTTACTTTATAAAAAATTAAGAAAAAATAGTTAGATATCCCGGCTTAAAAGTGGAATCCTGAATACTTCGTAAAAAGTCCAAATATCGACATACCGGTCACAGATCATTCAGAGTACGAAGACCGGCGAAGTACCCTCGTGTGACCTTCAGGTTATCAGGGTATATCCAGAAAATATTGAATTAAAAGATAAGTTCGGCAGAGGTGCAATATAAAACCTGATGACATGGTAAGGTGTTTTCAGAAAACACTGCTTTCTGAAGTCAAGCGTAGTTTAATATTTGTGGACATCCAACCTTTCAGGTGATATTCAATACTTACCGAAGCTTCATGCGGTTTTACTGAGGATTCTCAATCAAGCTAAGATGCACGTCACTTGTTACCCTTCTAACCACACCTATCGTCTCGAAATGCGGAGGTTCCGATGAGAGATCAATGTAAGGCAAGTACGATACCCGAGAAGTCTGAAGGGGGATGAGATTTGTATAGAGGCCCGAATCCTTTCGGTTGCAGATGTGGTTAAGGCGATGGCCTCACACCGACCCTATCGTCCCGGCTTGCGAATTGACGCAGCTCTGGCAGAAATCGAGAAGAACAGGGGTATCTTTTACGACGATGCTGTCGTAGATGCATGCCTGAGATTGTTCCGGGAAAAAGGTTTTAAACTGGAAGGGACTTGAAGGAGTCCGGCATGACAAACTGTTTAATAGATATTTCGTTATGGATAAAAGGTAATCATGATTAATCTCCTGACTCCTCCAATATGTGACGACGAAGACAAAACCCTGGTCGCTCATCACCTGTTTATCATCATCTGGACTTTCATGGTGGTTGGTTGGCTGGCCCTATTGATTGCCATCATTATTCCGGAAACCGCTTATCGGTGGTTGTTGGTCATCGGTGTTATAGAATTGGCAGGATTGAGCCTGCTTGCCTTAAACAAATGCGGCCGTACCCGTCTGGTAAGCAATTTATTGTTATTCAGCACCTGGGCGGTGGCAACGGGCATGGCATTGACCGGCGGCGGTACCAGCTCGAACGCCATGGCAATATATCTGATCGTTGTTCTGATCGCCGGCCTAGTGCTGAGTGGAAGAGCGGGAATGATCACTGCGGCTCTTTGCAGTCTCACAGGACTGTTTCTGGTTTATCTTGAATATAGTGGAGCACTGCCGGTGAATCGGGTCTCCCATAACGCATTGACCCTGTGGATTGCCAATACCCTTTACATGGCCATCATTATCAGCCTTCAGTATCTTGTCAGCCGTACTATCAAAAGTGCACTGAAGCAATCACGTCGGGAGCTGAAGGAGCGAAAACGATTAGATGCAGCGTTGCGGGAGAGCGAAGAGAAATATCGGTTGATCGCGGAAAACACGGCTGACTTGATATCGATCCTGGATATGAATCTACGCTCTACCTACGTCAGTCCGGCCAGCATGTCTCTTCGTGGATTCACCGTTGAGGAGGCCA
>JANYAF010000041.1 GCA_025355175.1 Deltaproteobacteria bacterium
CGTCGGGGTAATGATGCCGAAATGCTGCCATTCCTTCAGACGAAAATTCTTCCAGAAACCGGGCACAGGGAAAGAATACAGCGGCGCATCCAGGATATTGGCATTCCTGAACGGCGTACGAAAAGTCCCGAAGTTAATCGAGCCGTCTTTCTCTACCGCCCGTGCAGGAGTTATTTGCACGTTTCTCACAATCGTTTCTCCGGTCTTCAACCGATCTGGAAAGTTTTATGACGGAACTTTAGGCAGCTTGGGGAAACTCGCATCCAGTGCGGCATTCCACTTATCAACCATAGGCTTGACGCTTTCCATCAGGTCCGAAATGTCACCTTCGATCGTGATGGAGTGGATTTTGTCACCCTGCGCGATGGCATTGACAATTTCCATATCCATGTCGCTGACCACCTCGCCAAACACGGTATGCTTACCGTCGAGCCAGGGCGTGGGTATGTGCGTGATGAAAAACTGGCTGCCATTCGTTTGCGGTCCGGCGTTGGCCATGGAAAAAATTCCCGGCTTACTATGGCGCAATTCTTTTACAAATTCGTCCTGAAATTTATAACCGGGTCCGCCGCGACCGTCGCCTGCGGGGCAACCGCCCTGAATCATAAAATCGGGGATCACACGATGGAATTTCAGATTATTGTAATATCCGCGCCGGACCAAATTGACAAAGTTACCCACTGTCACCGGTGTTTGATCGGTGAATAATCTCAGGTGGATGGTGCCTTTATCCGTTTCAATAACCGCTGTTAATTTATTTTTCATGATCGTCTCCTTAGGGATATGTTTTTGAAGCTTTAAAGATTATCACCTGATATGTCAAGGTAAAAACCATCTGGCAAAAACGACTTGAGTGGGTTAAGAGTGGACAAATTTATTAATCACATGAAGAAGATACGACAATCATAGAACAAGGGGTTGCACACTTCGCCGTGGGCACGTCCTTCTATGCTCAAAGAAATGTCACGACAATTTGGAAGCCGTTTCCAATGCGTAAAGAGCGGCTCCTATCGCTCCGATGATTTGGGGATTTTCTACGACAGTAATTTTTTGTCCTGTCTCTTTTTCGAGGGCGGCAACAACACCTTTATTTAACGCAACGCCACCGGTCATGACCACATCAGGCGTTAAACCTATTCGACTGCCCAGGCCCGCCACCCTTTTCGCAACGGATTGATGGGCGCCGTGAGCCACATTTTCTCTTTTAGTTCCTGAGGCAAGTTGAGAGATCACCTCCGATTCTGCAAAAACGGTGCAAGTATTGCTGATGATGATCTCTTCCGTTGCGTTTTCCGAGAGGCTGGAAAGAGTTCCGATACTGCAATCAAGAATTCGCGCCATGACCTCGAGAAACCGCCCCGTTCCCGCAGCGCACTTATCATTCATGACAAAATTTTCCACTTTGCCGTTTTTGTCCAATCTGATGATTTTTGCATCCTGTCCGCCGATATCGATAACCGTTCTGGCCGCCGGCATCATGTGGGCGGCTCCTCTGGCGTGGCAAGTGATTTCCGTGATCTGCTTATCGGCCTTGTCGTAAGCGATTCTCCCGTAACCTGTAACAACAGAGCATTTTATTTCTTCCCGGCGGAGTCCCGCTTCCCTTAGGGCTGCGTCAACCGCTCTTTCAGGACCCTGCGTGCCCGCTCCCGTATTGATCACGGCCTTGCCCAGTATTTCAAGTTGCGCGTTTATAATAACCGCTTTTGATGAAGACGATCCAATATCGATGCCTAAAAACACTTATTCACCTCTTTTTATCTGATCATTTCCGCAAAGCTCTGAATCCTTGTTCGGATCTGTTCCGCCGAATCCATTTTTTGTTCAATTTCCAAATACAGCATGGGTATCCCGGCAGCTTCAAGTTCCTTTTTGTAGATCGGGTAGTCAAATTCTTCGGGATTGCAGAATTTCATCATGCAGACCACCACCCCGGCGGCATGATTCTCCCGGACGAGATCGATCAGCAGCTGCCCATGCTTCTTCTCCTCGTCGTACAGGAGCGAGCAGCCGTCATGATCCGCTATGCGGTAGGCCAACCTTTCGAGAGCCGTTCCCTCACTGCGGACAGACGTTCTGAACTGTCTTGACTCATGAGCCAGATCATCGGCAACAAAAACCATCCGGTTTTGAACAAAAGCATCAAGTAATGCGTCCGTTTCTGCAATAATTCCCGTAACAACCACTTTTATGCCATCAAATTTTTCTTCGGGAAGTCTCTTCAATTCTTCCATGAGTTCTTTAATTTTGATTGTATAGAGCCTTTTATCCATAAAATAGGCTGCCTTGATAATTAAATGGCGGGTCTTCGCATTTAACATTTTGGAATATTTGCTGACGATCGCTGTAAATTGCCGCATGGTTTTTCGATAGTCTTCATAAAGGGCGATGCTGTCCTCAAGGTCCTTCTCGGTTATTTTTTTACCGGCAATGGTTTCAAGTTCTTTTTGCACCCTTTTGTATTCATCGATGAGATAGGCCACGCCGGCGGCGATTTTTCTGTGTTGCGGATACACCATAGGAATCAAATTTAATGATGGAACAGTCTCAGTCCGCAAAAGGCCATGGCGATCCCGTATTTGTTGCAGGTGTCAATCACCTGCTGGTCGCGGATGGAACCGCCGGCCTCGACAATGGCGGTCACGCCGCTACGGTACGCACGCTCAATGTTGTCGCCGAAGGGAAAGAACGCGTCGCTGCCCAGGGCAACGCCTGTGACCTTGGCAAGCCATGTCTTCTTCTCGGCCGCAGTCATTGGCTCGGGCTTACGAGTGAATGTTTCGGCCCATACGTTATCGCCGATTGCATCTTCCGGGGTATCGCCCAGGTAAACGTCGATGGCATTGTCGCGGTTGGGTTTGGCAACATCGTCTCGGAAAGGCAGATCCAGCACCTTGGGCATATGGCGCAACTGCCAGTTGTCGGCCTTCTGGCCAGCCAGACGGGTGCAGTGGATACGGCTCTGCTGGCCAGCGCCCACGCCGATGACCTGGCCATCCTGCACGTAGCATACGCTGTTGGATTGCGTGTATTTCAGGGTGATGAGGCTGAGCACCAGATCGCTTTTCTGTGCATCGGTCAAGATCTTGTTCTCCGTCACCATGTTTTCCAGCATACTGCTGCCGATCTTCAGGTTGTTGCGGCCCTGCTCGAAGGTAATGCCATAAACTTGCTTGTGCTCCAGTGAAACGGGGACATAGTTGGTGTCAATGGAAACCACGTTATAGTTGCCGCCTTTCTTGGATTTCAGAATTTCCAGTGCTTCCGGTTCATAGCCGGGAGCGATGATGCCGTCGGTGACTTCATTTTTGATGATCTTCGCCGTGGGCACGTCGCAGACGTCGGAAAGCGCAATCCAGTCACCAAAGCTGCTCATGCGATCGGCGCCGCGGGCGCGCGCGTACGCACAAGCCAGCGCAGAGAGTTGCATGCCGGGATCGATGTGATACATCTTGCGCAGGACGTCGTCTAAAGGATAGCCCAAGGCCGCGCCGGCGGGAGAGACATGTTTAAAGGAGGCCGCGGCAACCATACCGGTATTCTCTTTGAGTTCTTTCACCATCTGCCAGCTGTTTAAGGCATCCAAAAAGTTGATGTAGCCGGGCTTGCCGTTTAATACGACAACCGGCAGATTGCCACCGTCCGCCATAAAGATTCTGGCGGGCTTCTGGTTGGGGTTGCAGCCGTATTTAAGTGCTATTTCGTTCATTCCTTATTCCTCCACCTTTTTATATTTGTTGATGATGACGTCTTCGTAGCCTTGCTTCGCAAGATCGATCGCGCGAACAAACAGACTCACCTTGTTGTCTTCATTCAATGCTTTCCAAAGCCTGGCTGCATATTTATCGGGGTCTTCCTCATCCATGGCGACGCGAATAGGCTCGCCTGTAAAACTGGGAATCGGCGTGCCGTTGCACTTGTAGGTGCTGATAAAGTGTCCCTCGCCGGTAAGCGGCTGCGGATAATCAAAGGTAAAGCGCTGGACGCTCTTCTCGTCGCCGTTATCGCTTTTCAAAATGCTCAGCTTGTAGGAACCTGCGCGCATATCCACCACGCCGGAAATGCGGGGCGTCCAGTTGGGACCATCGTCCTCAAAGGTGCGGGTCGAAAGCGCGGCTTCAAAGCTGTAGCCCGGAAAATCGTTGCGGACCATAAAATCACGGATGGTGTCGGTCTGGTCGCCGTTGGTCACAATCGTCGTGCTTCCCAAAGTCAGCACGGGGTTGTAAATAATCAAGTGCGGGTCCGTCATTTTGGAAGGGTCGGCAGCCAGGGTGCGGATGCCGCCGTCAATGGGGTCAAACACACGGTTACGGCTGTTGACGCTGCGGCCCATGATAAAATAGGCAATCATGGCTTTGTTTCCGCTAGGTTCTTTCCCGATGCATATGCCGCGGCCCGGATACTCGTTGCCGGCCAGATATTCGTATAAGTTCTCTTTCATTTTTTACTTCTCTCCTTGTGATGGATAAGGCATCAATTTTTTGTTGCGGGAGTATATGAAGAGAAGATTCATATGTCAACTGGATTTGGGCGGGACTGTGAATTTGGGTGAAATATTAATTTTATCGGGGCAGATGAGATAAACCTTAAAGATTATCGGCTGATATTTCAAAGCAAAAACCATCTTGCAAAGTACGATCCAATGCGTTAAGGACGGGAAAATTTATTAAGCAATAACATATACGGGTGAAAATAAGGAGCTTGCATGAAATCAAAAAGCCCTAAGCAGGAAAACGTGTTGGTCAGCGTGGTCATGGGCAGCGACTCGGATTTGCCAATCATGACCGAAGCGGCAAAAATTCTGGAAGAGTTCGGAATCGGCTATGAGCTGATGCTGACGTCGGCGCATCGTACCCCGGAGCGGACAACTAAATTTACCAAAACCGCCGCCTCGCGCGGCGTGAAAGTCATCATTGTCGGCGCGGGCGCGGCGGCGCATCTGGCCGGTGTAATTGCTTCGCAAACGCTTTTACCGGTGATCGGCGTTCCCATTGACGCCACATCTCTGCATGGCCTTGACGCTTTACTCTCCACGGTTCAGATGCCGGGAGGCATTCCCGTGGCAACGATGGCCATCGGCAAAGCCGGGGCAAAAAACGCCGCCCTTTTTGCCATACGTTTTCTGGCGCTGGAGGATAAAACTCTGAGCGTCAAACTCGCCGCTTATGTAGCGAAGATGGCCAAAGACGTGGAGAAAAAACAGGATAATCTTTCATGCCTCAAATCCTGAAAGTCAGCGCAGATCATTCCGAAGAAGATGTCATAACCAGGGCCGCCGCGATCGTTTCCCGCGGCGGCGTTATTGCTTATCCCACCGAAACCATTTATGGCCTGGGCGTGGATGCCACAAACGAACAAGCCATCCGCAGGATTTTCGAAATCAAAGGCCGGAATTTTAACAATCCCATCTCAGTAATCATCGGCAATGCTCAAGACGTTTACCCGCTAGTCCGTAAAGTCACCGGCATCGCCCAAAAGTTGATGGACGCTTTCTGGCCGGGTCCGCTCACCATCGTTTTTGAATCCGCTGATTCCGTATCGCCGCTCCTCACGGCCAACACCGGCAAGATCGGCATTCGGCTGTCCAGCCATGACGCCGCCCGTAAAATCGCTAAAGCGACAGGGAAACCTCTGACCGCAACCAGCGCGAATCTTTCCGGCGCACCGGAATGCATGGATGCGGATCAGGTCATCCAGCAAATCGGCGACAAAATCGATGCCATAGTTGATCTGGGGAAAACAAGCAGTCTGCTTGCTTCCACGATTATTGATGCCTCTTGCGAACCTGCCGTAATCTTCAGACCGGGCGTTATTTCCAGAGAAATCATCCAGAAGTTTATCCATTTAAAATAGAACAAAGTTTTCTCTTTTAATCCAAAATCTTATGAATATGCCTGTACAGTTTTAGTGTTAGGAACACGTGATATGTCCGGTATTGTAGCACATAACCTGTCCGGTTTAAGATGTCACCGAGAGGTGACAGATGAGACGTACAGAATGGCTACAGGAGACCCGGAAGATGCGATTTGAGGAAGCATATGAAAAA